>DUOV01000201.1 GCA_012838615.1 Clostridia bacterium
ACAAAAATACTGTGAGATACAACTAAGTATTCCTCTGAAAAGTCAAAATTCTGTAAGCGCTCGTTACTAATTGCCATTCCTTGTACTGCATCATATTCCCCTCTGAGTACTGCCTCTAAAGCATTTTCCCATGGCATAGGATGAAAAATAATTTTAATATTTAATTCTTTACCAATTGCCTGGATTAAGTCAACGTTAAAACCATTAAATACACCTTCATCATTCAAAAACTCAAAAGGTGGATAATGACGATCTCCGCAAATTTTTAACATTCTAGCACCCCCTTATTTTTTTAATTACTTACACTTAGTAATTGTTCTATCTTTGTAATAATATTAATGTCGAATCTTCTTAGTTATTAAATTCGGTAAATTTGAGTCCCTACTTCCCTCATGTACCGTACACGACTAGCTTACTCCGATATTTCCCCATACTGTTCCATAAGCTTTTTTAATTCCTCGTAAGCCCTCGCCCGGATTGATATTAAAAGCTTGATCCGCTCACTATACTCACTTTCAACTATTTTTGCTTCATATTTATTAAGATGATACATTACACTATTTAAGGCTGGGTAGTCACATTCCAACTGAAATGTTTTAGTAATAACTCGTGTGATAATCCCTGCAGCTTCAATTGCATCTTTGGCCACACCACCATAGGCATCAATAAGACCTCTTACCCCTAATTTTTTACCACCAAAGTACCTGGTCACTACTATAACCACATTTGTTATATCACTAGACTTGATGGCTCCTAAAATAGGTTTACCGGCAGTACCGCTAGGTTCCCCGTGATCATCAGCGAAAGTGATTTCCTGAGGTGGCAGGCCAATTGAATAAGCAGAACAGTTATGGGTAGCCTGCTTGTGTTCTTCCTTAATACGACTAATAAACTCCCTTGCTTCTTCCTCTGTATTTACCTCTTGAACATGAGCTAAAAATTCGGACCGATTAATCACAGCTTTTACTGTTATCGACTGAGCTACTGTTTGATAACTGTCATTCATAGAAAACTCACCATCTAGTTCTTTTTACTTATCTTACAACAAAGTACCGAAAGGTGCCAAATCAAATAAAAGGCTAAAACAGCATAGAAGCGTCTTAGCCTTGTTATTTATATATTAAATTAAACCCGCCGCTTTTTTTACTGCTGCTTGGTGGGCCGGATCTACTCTTTTCGTACCATGAGTCTTGCTGTTCTGAAAGTGAATACAAAAATGTCCGGGGAAATTGTTGTCTTTGATTGCCCCTTCTCCATGGGGCATGCCGTTCATAGAGGCTGCTAAACGTCTGCCACCCACGTTAACAATTATAGCTCTTCTATTCCAACTCCAGCTACCGCCGTAAATCTTTTTCATAGTAGCTGTATCGGTTTTGGTTAAAGGCTGAACATCAGCATGGGAAGATCCTCCCCGACGCTGTACCTTAAAACTTAAACCTGTATCCACATCTGTTATGGTGGCTTTAGAGTAAAGTGCAAATATTTTATTTGCCTTACTCCAATCTACTAACTCTCCTGCCTTCACTCCACTTCTAGAAGCAGAAGCCGGTAAGCTTCCTTGAGGAATAACCAACTTTTGGCCTGGATAGATCATTGTAGTTGTTAGATTATTAGCTTTCATTAGCTGAGCAGCTGTTAGACCATATTTTTTACCAATTAAGAATAAGCTGTCACCCTTTTGGACTGTATAGGAGCTTGTCTGCCCGGTAGGAATAATAAGCTTCTGACCCGGATAAATCATTGTAGTCTTTAAGTTGTTTGATTTTTTAATTGCCTCCACGCTTGTACCATACTTTTGAGCCAAAAGCCACAAAGTATCGCCTTTTTTAACATAATGGTCAGTTGCTGCAAAAGCAGAACCAGTTGTTAAGAACAAAGCCAAAGCTGTAGTTGCAATAATGCGTTTTTTATGCACTGTCAATCTTCCCCCTTATAGTTAGCTACAACCATTTTATCCGAGAAATTCCTTTAGATTCAAATTCAGTCAAAGCTTGTCCACCTTCCCAAAACTTAAATAGGTAGACAGAAACTTAAAATCAAGCATTTTTTAAAACATTTGTATACTATGGGAAAAATAGGCAACTATATTTAAAGATCCAAAAATAACCGATAAAATTTGTTAAAGCGTGCCAAACTAAATTTTTATACTTTATTTATATAAAATTTAGGACAAATCAATTTGCATCAAATCAAAGCCTAATATAATATTTAACTAGGAGTAAATAAATCTATCCTCTAGGGGTGAAAGAATGAAAGTAACATACAAAATTAATTTTGCCTGTAGTGACAACTTAAATTCTAAGGACAATATTGACTACGAGTTTTCGGTAGAAAGCAATTATGTTCCAACTCGCGGTTTATTGTTAGCCGGTAAATATGTTGTCATCAGAGAAAGCAATTACGATGTAGCACTAGATGAAGCAGTTATTTTTGGTACCTGTTATTATCCCAGAGATAAGGCTACCAATGAGTATGGCGAAATCGATGTTAAAAAAGCACAAAACGAAGCTTATAAACTAATCTCGGTGCTTTCGGAAAAGTATGGCCTTAAAGGTACATATATAACAAGAAGTTAAAAATAACGGGGGAAATTCCCCGTTATTTTATTTAGAAAGTGTATTAAGGTATAGATATTGCTCTTCCTAAAGTGAAGGAATAAAGGATTTTTTCCTTTACTTTTTGCCTTAGTATCTTTTCGACAGCCCTGGCATATAACTCGAGCTGAATCTGATAAGTTTCTACTAATTGTTGGATATTATCTTCCCTTGCATAATCAGTCTTATAGTCCACAAGAGTAAACCCGTCTTCCTCTTCAAACAAGACATCGATTACCCCTTGCACCATGATAGTTTCTTCCCTTGTTTCTACTTCTTCGTATAGTTCGCAAGCCTTAAGAGTAAAGCTAAAAGGCAGCTCTTGGTAAATTTTCCTAGCTTGTCTCAGTCTTTCTCCCAGGTTGGAAGTTAAGAATGCTGCAATCTTCTGAGGTTCAATAACCTGAGCTTGTTCTAAAGTCAATATCTCTCGTTCAACCAGATTGGCCACCAACTGTTCTAATTGATTAAGCTCATAATTTTCTTTTAGATCTAAATGCTGGAGGACCGTATGTAAGGCCGACCCTTTTTCGGCACCAGATAAGCCTGTATGCTCTTGTAAAAACTGAGGGCGTTCCAAAAGCTTAGGGGCAAAACGCTCTTTTACTTCCGAAACTGCGAGTTTCGCCGGTAAGACTGTAGTTTCCCGGTAAGGATATTGCCAAGTCAACCTGCTTTTAATAAACTCCCCGTATTTTTCCGGTACATCAACTTTCTGCAGTTTACGGATCTGCTGCCAAATAGCTTCATCAATTTGCTGGTTCCTAATAGCAAGTTGGGCTCCGCTCTTATCATAGAATGAGATTTTCCAAGCTGAACAATGGTTATATATTTCTTGAGGAAAGGTTCTATCCCACATAGCCAACTTTTGCAGTTCAAGCCCTGCTTTATGCCTGCTTATAGCCGGGCCAATCCAGTCAAGGTAAGTCTTCCCGTCGGCCAAGGCAAATACAGGCAATGACCATTCGTTCCCAAAGGCTCTTTCCATCCAGTTTTTAGCCTGTTTTTCCAGATCTTTTACCGTGCCCAGCAAAAACAGCTGTTCCCTGGCTCGGGTCATAGCAACATAAAGGACGCGCAATTCCTCGGCTAAGGTCTCCATTTTTATTTGATGCTTAAGGGCTAATTTAGCAATGGTGGGATAAACTATTCTAGTCTCCGGATCTACCAAATCCGGCCCAAAACCTAAATCCTTGTGCAAAAGTAAATTTTGATTTAGATCTTGTAAATTAAAACGGTTGCCAAGACCTGCCACAAATACTACGGGAAACTCTAGGCCTTTGCTTTTGTGAATACTCATTATACGTACTACATTTTCATTTTCTCCTAAGGCACGAGCCATACCTAAGTCGCTGCCGCTATCTTGCAGTTTTTCAATAAAACGTAAAAATCTAAATAGGCCGCGAAAACTAGTTTTTTCGTATTGACAAGCCCGATCATGGAGAGCTAATAGATTTGCCTGTCGTCCTCTACCGTTAGGCATCCCGCCACAGTAATCAAAGTACCCTGTTTCCCGGTAAAGTGTCCAAATTAAATTGGCTAAAGTATCTCTTCTGGCTAAAGTTCGCCACTCATCCAGCTTTCTCAGAAAAAGTTTAAGCTTTTGCCCCAGTTCGCAGTTGTTCTCAGCCTTACACCGAATCGCCTCGTAAAAGCTGCTTTTAGGAGAAGATACCCGGATTTCGGCCAATTCCTCTGCCGTTAAACCAACAATAGGTGAACGGAGTACGGCAGCTAAAGGGATATCTTGGTGGGGGTTATCAATGATCTTCAGCAAAGCTAAAAATGTATCTACTTCCATAGCAGCCAAATAACCCGAGCCCACATCTGCGTAAGCCGGAATTCCCAACACCCGAAATTCTTCTAAGTAAAAATTTACTTGCTCCTTAGTTGAACGGACTAAGACAACTATATCCCTAAAAGTAACAGCTCGAAAGGTTTTGTTAGCTTTATCATAAATCTTAAAATCGCTATCCGACGAGATAAGCTCCAATATCTTCTGACCTACAAGCCTGGCTTCAACCTGGGTCTTATTGAGGTCTTCATGTTCTTCCCCATCATCTTCCAAAGGCTCGTCGACTTGCTTTTGGTCAATCAGGCATATTTCAATATGCCTTGTTTCTTCTTCTGGAAACTGAGCACCAAAAATCAACTCTGCATTTTTATCATAAGCCATTTCTCCCAGTTCAGGGCTCATGATCTGTTTAAAAATAAAGTTAGTCCCATGAATAATTTCCTTTCTACTACGAAAATTCTTAGCTAAATCTATCCGCAGAGCGCCAGGTTTGTTACCGGAACCATAAGAATAATATTTTTCCAGGAAAAGTTTTGGCTCAGCTAAACGAAAACGATAAATACTTTGCTTCATATCCCCTACCATAAACAGATTAGGCTGAGTCCAATCTTGACGAGAAACAAGCTGGAGTATGGTTTCTTGAACCATATTAATATCTTGATACTCATCTACCATTACTTCTACAAAAGTTTCTCTTGCCTCCCTGGCAATATCAGAAGGTGTAATCTTGCCCCCATCTAACCCTACAGCTAAAAGTTTAAGGGCGTAGTGTTCTAAATCATTAAAATCAACTATAGAACGGGCTAGTTTAGCTTTCTCATAACCTTGCTGAAAATCTATGACTACCTGGCTTAAAGTTGCCATATGAGTCCCAACTAATTTTAAATCTTCAAGCATATCTTGTTCTTTTCTCGCCACATAAGTTTGGCAGATATATTCAATAGTTTCTTTGGCCTTTTTGCGCTGCTCCGTAGCTTGAGATTTTAAATCTTGGTCTACTTCTCCCCGGCAAGCTTTTAGCCGGCCAAATTTTTGTTCCCGGAAGGCATTGGCTAAGGCGGACCAAGGCTTTTGACAAGCATTTATTAAATCATGAACCATCAGTAGTTCGTCTTGTATTTGCTCGCTATAAACACAGGGGCCACCTGGCTTTAAACAATATTTTAAAGCCATTTCCAGGTGGCTTAGAGCCTTTTGTAATTCCAGCTTAATATTTTCTTTTAAAACTTTGACCCAAACCAGATCATCAAAACCCTGTTCAGCAGGCACAACAAAACATTCAGCAGCTTGCTGCAGCCACTTTTCCGGCTGCACTTGACTCTGAGCAAAATTATAAAGATGTAAAATTAAATCTTGTAAAAGTTGATCATTCCTCTCCCCACCATAACAATCTACCAAGGCTTGGAAGTCAGCGTTGTTATCTTTTCCATACCATGCTTCCAAAACTTCCTCCAAAACTTCCAATTTAAGCAAGGTAGTTTCAGTTTCATCTGCTATACGAAAATTGGGGTCAAGCCCGAGCCGGTAATAGTTTTGCCTTACCAATTCTAAACAGAAGGAGTGAAGAGTTGTAATATGGGCTTTATTAAGCAAAGACAATTGGCGTCGTAGATGTTTGGAGTAAGGAGTTTCATTAAGGGCTTGAGTAAGTCTCCCAGAAATTCTAGCTCGCATTTCAGCTGCAGCAGCGTTAGTAAAGGTGACAACCAGCAGTCGATCAATGTCTACGGGATCATCTTCAGAAGTAATGCGATTGATAATACGCTCTACTAAAACAGCAGTTTTGCCTGCACCGGCTGCTGCTGCAACCAGAAGGTTGTGGTTCCGGTCTGTGATGGCCTGCCATTGCTCAGCTGTCCATGTTCCTCTTTTCACACTTCTCCACCCCCTTTAATTTTGAGCCATATTTCTTCAGCATCGTTTTGGCCGATTAAGCGATAAACATTATCCTCAAAGAGAACATCAAACTGGCAAACCGATTTATAAATACAGAAACGGCAAGCGGTGACACTCCCCCTGCGGTAGGGAGCGATTTCCACCTTACCATCGATTATTTCCCTGCCCAGTTTCTGTAAAGTTTGGTGAAGGTGGTGCCGCAGTAGTTTAAACTGTTCCAAACTAAAAACTGCCGAATTGGCATAAAAGTTGCCATCTGCTTTTAAAGCAGCAGGAACCAGTTTAGAATAGCCACTAATTTCCCCATCCATCATCTTGACGACTTGAGGATTTTCCAGCACAAAGCCCTGCATTTTCAGTTTTTTCAATATTTCATCTTCCAATTTTTCTTGAGGCATTGGTGAGATCGACGAAACAAAGGGATCTTTGACCGGAAAGTATAAAAGACCGGCAGGAAAACCTGTTTCACCTACCAAGGCTTCAGCATTTTGCAAAATAACTTCCAAGTAAGTCAAGAGCTGAAGTTTTAAACCATAATAAATTTCTTCTAAGGAAAGTTTCTGAATACTTGACTTGTAGTCGATAACCCGAAAATAGTTGCCATTCTCCCCAGTAGCCATATCAGCTCTGTCAATTCTACCTGTTAGTTCCATAGTCATACCATTGCCTAGCTCAACTACCAGGGGAGGGAGTTTTTCACCTGGGCCAAAGCCTAGTTCGACGCCAATAGGTCTGAACTTTCCCCTTCGGGCATGCTCAGTCAAAACCCGTACAGAACGTTCTACAGTACGCTTCAGCTTACGGGACAAATACCGGTAGCGATTAGTGCTTAAAAGGATTTCATTTTGTAGCTTTGGTAAAAGATTATCTACTACCCTGGCCACTATTTGCAGGGACTCTGCAGGAGTAAGCTGTGACCATTCCAACTGGTGAGCACTTAAATGATTAACGAAATCTTTTAAGGCAGCGTGAAAAAACTGACCTAAATCAGGAGGACTAAGCTTGTATATATTTCGCTCCTCTAATTTCAAACCATAAGCGCTAAAATGAGCAAAGGGACAGGCTGCATATTTTTCTAATCTGGAAACACTAGTTTTTACCTTTTTCCCAAATAGTTTGGCCGCCAGTTGAGAAGAGATAAAGCCTGCCTTGTTCTGATGAAAAAGAGCTGCGATGATCCTTTTCTTTTGCCCGTCAGCCAATTGAATATAGTGATTGTAGACTTCCCACCAAATAGGGTTTATTTCCTTGCCTGCCTTGGCTTCCCGAAGGGCGGCGGTTAAGTGAGTTAAGGTTTTTTCTCTGTGACAGATAAAATTTAAGGCACTTTCACCTTCAGTCGGCTCTAAACTTATTAATTGTTCTTGTAAGGTAGGAAACAATGCCTTAAAACGGGAAATAACCTGGGAAGGCATTAATGCTCGTCCTTCTTCGTCAGCCAGGGAATAACTCACCCAAAGATATGTACTTGACCGGGTTAGGGCAGTATAAATCAGATACTGTTCTTCAAATAACCTCCTACGTCCACTTGGTGCTAACTCTATCCCCTGCCGGCTAAACATTTCTCTCTCTCTTTCGCTAAAAATACCTTGTTCCTTAAGGCGAGCCGGTAAAACCCCGTCATTAACTCCCAGCACATAAGCAGCTTTTATTTCCGGACAACGGGAGTGTCCTAAAATGGTAACCAAAACTTGGTCCAATCCCGGTGGGATAAGGCTAAGTCTCATACTTTCAAAGCCCGAGTCCAGCACTCGGCGGAACTCTTCAATAGTTAACTGTTCCTCACCTAAAGCCTCTACGACCTGATCGAACAACTTAAGAGTTTCATTCCAAACCTGTACATGTTCTTTAGCCAGGTCTAATTGCCCTGAACTTTCTGCTTCCCTTTTCCACCGGGCCAACTCTTCGCCTGCCCCCAAATCAACCAGGAGTTGGTATAAGGCTTTGGTATATTCCCGAACATTTTTAGACTTTTTTAAACGCTTTTTCAGTTGAAGTAAGGGTTTAGCCGCATGATCTCTTAGGATATTTATCCGTTTAAGTTCCTCTTCTTTGTCTGAGGAGATATCAAATTCTTCATCGTCCATTCCGTGACGTTTAAAATAGGTCCAGGGTTTTCCCGAAGTCCAATGGGAACCACGCAAACCATAGGCCAAACAATAATTTTCCAGTAAATCCACACCGTCCCGGTTCAGGGGAGTTAGGTCTGTTTTTAAAAAGCGGAAGATAGGTTCGTAATTAAAGTTGCTGGTTATTACTTCTAAGGCGGAACGAAGCAACTCAACTAAAGGATGATGCATAACCGTCCGTTTTTGATCAATAAAATAGGGTATTTCATAATCGGAAAAAATAGTAGTTAATAATTGATGGTAGGAATCTAAGTCCCGTAGTATGATGCCGATGTCCCGAAAACGCAAGCCTTCTTCCCGGCATAGCTTTAAGATGTCTCTGGCTACTGCTTCCACCTCTGCCCGCCGATTAACAGCGCCGGCCAGCATTAAATTGGAAGTTTCCTGTCTATAAGGTTTTAGGGGTAGGGAAAAGTAGCTTTTCTCCAAATGTTTTAAGCAGGGATTAGGCTGAAAGCGATAAGGATCTCCATCTAGAATAATAGTGGGCTTAACTTTGACATTTTGAGATTGAGCCATATTTCTTATCTTGTCCATAGCAAGGCGCATAGGAAAAAAAGGATGACTATCATCCAGATCCCCTAAAAACCCCTCTCGATCAAGACAAAAGGTGATTTTTATATCTTTTACTGTACTAAGTAACTTTTCCAGAACTATGTATTCTTGAGGCGTAAATCCTGTATAACCGTCCATCCAAACACGTGCTTTAGTCAGCATTTGAGATGATTCAATCCGTTCTGCTAACAGCAGCAGATAGTCATCTGGATCTAAATATCCCTTGGCCAGGTAGCTTTCCATTGCCTCAGACAAGAGTACCAAATCGCTAAGCTTGGCAGGTAATAATCCGGAGGATTCTTGACCTACTTTAGCCAGTATTTCTGCAGGTTCAGCACAATACTGCCTTAGTTCCGTCAGGGATTCAACCAGCTGATCAATAAAGCCAGGTTGTTCCGCCGCATTTTTAAACAATTTAAGCTTATCCTTTGATTCCTCGATTATCTTGCGTAAAACCATCCTTTTTCCCAAATCACTAAGATGAATCCGAGCAGAACCACCTACCTCCTGAAGTAAGCGCCAGGTCAGTCTTTCAAAGCTTAAAACCTGTAGCCTTATAAGCCCGCCTAATTCATTATCCTGAGTTAAGGACAATTCATATTGATGAGTAGCCTGTTCAGGCACTAAAAGTATCATCGGATCCCCCTGGGGATTTAGTCTAAGCTCTCTTTTTATCTCTTCCAGGCAATAATAGGTTTTACCGCTTCCGGCCCTGCCAATAATAAACTGTAAGCTCATTGTTTCACCTCCTGGGAAACAGTAATGGGCCAGCTAACTAGGCCAGCCCCTTTTTACTTAAAAATAGTCACCTTTTTAGGTTAGTCTTCTTTATCACAATCAACTATTATTTTATAACAATAGTCAATAATATCGCTTCTGCGTACAATACCGATAAAAACTCCTATGTCATCTATAACAGGCACAAAATTTTGCACCTTGGCCAGACTTATTAAATCTTTCATATTGGCTGCAATATGTACAGCCTTATTTTTCATCCGCCGTGGCACCTCATCAATCGTAAATTTATGACAGTTCTCGAAATTAAGGTCAGGTCGATTTTTAATTGTCCATAATAAGTCACCTTCAGTTAAAGTATCTACATATTTACCGTCAGAATTTATTACGGGTACGGCAGTATAGCGGTGATACTCCATTCGTTCTAAAGCTTGACGAATAGTTGTTTTTGGCGTTAAATAAACAACCTCGTCCTTGGGCAAAAGAAAAAAAGCCACATTCATGGTAAATGACCCCCTCCATGTATATTATATAAGGTTAAACTTTTGTTTTACAGCCTTGTGCATAAATTTTCTTTTCTGAGGGTAGCACTAAAGGTAAATTATTGCTTTTGGGAGGTAGAAATTATGGATACTATTGAAGAGAACTTGAAATATTTTATGGAAAAGCACGGCAACATTTACGAAGCTTATGAGGATTACGGTAAGTTGATTCACTACCAAGGTGGACCTTTAGATGAAAAAACCCGCTGGTTAATTAAAGTATCGTTATCGACCGCCTGCCAATATGAGTATGCTTTAAGAACTCATATTATTAAAGCTATAAAAGCAGGGTGCAGCAGGGAAGAAATTGAACATGCCATAATGCTGGTAGCCCCAACTGCCGGTTTCCCGAAAACTATGGAAGGAATTTTGATTTTGAGGGAAGAGATGGGAGAAACTAATAGTAGGAAACA
>DUOV01000202.1 GCA_012838615.1 Clostridia bacterium
CAAAAGGCTTGGCAGGAAATGGGGGAAAAAAGCTTTACCATTGAAGTGCTGGAGGAGCTAGAATACGAGAAGGATGAATCTAAAACTGACTATAGTGATGACTTGGCATTACTTGAGATGGTTTGGCAGGAGAAACTTGCTGAGCAAGGTTTAGAGCCTTATAAGAAATAGATGATAAGCTAAAGACCAAGGGTTGCCTTGGTCTTTAGCTTATTTCCTCATTATCCCATCTACAGCGTCAATAACTGCGCTGCGAAAGCCTTTTCTTTCCAGGGTAGTCACCCCGACTATGGTTGTCCCTCCGGGACTACATACCGCATCTTTCATAGTGCCGGGATGAGCTTTTGTTGCTAGCTGGAGTTTTCCTGTTCCTACGATCATCTGGCTGGCTAGCTTATAAGATATGTCCCTGGGCAAACCGTGCAGAACTCCTGCATCTGACAAAGCTTCGATAAACAGGCTGGCAAAAGCCGGCCCACAGCCGCTTAAGGTGCCTGCAATCCGCAAAGTTTTTGTTTCTACTTCTTCAATGAGGGCAATTTGAGAAAAAAGTTTTACAAAGGCCTCATATTCCTCAGGTGTTAAAGAATGTTTGTTTTCACAGATAATAATTCCTTCCCCTACGGCAACCGGTGTATTTGGTAAGGTACTTAAATGATGAGTATGAGGGGCTAATATTTTTTCATACTGCTCAAAGGGGTAATTAACTACGACAGAGATAACAATTTTATCCTTTAGTTTTTCTTTAATAGGACTAATTACCTCTTCCACATGATGGGGTTTTACAGCGATCACGACCATATCTACCTTATCTAGCAGCTCATTAGCATCTTGGCAAGGAATAAACCCTTTAGGTTGAGTATTTTGCAGCAGTTTATTCCAGTTTTTAGCACAGGCATGTATTTGGTTTGGTGTTACGGCCTTTTTATAAATTAAACCGTCAGCTAAGGCTTGAGCCATATTTCCAAATCCGATAAACCCTAATTTCATGCTAACCCTCCTCTAACCTTAAAATTTCCTAGCAGCATTTGAATATAGTTTAGCTTATACCGTTCTTATTTACAGCTCATATAATAAAAAAGCATGCAAAATTCTATTTAGTTACTAGTAAGAGACCAATGGTACATAAAGCCATTCCCAAAATTTGATGGAATGAAATATTCTCTTTATATATAAAAACACCAATAATTAACAAAACACAAGCTAAACTGATATTAGCGACAAGTGAACCGGTGCTAACATTCCAACCAACTCTGTAAATATAAATATACCCGAATTCAAGTGCAACGACTGAAAATCCCAATGCTACAGCAGTCCAATCTGCCTTTTGAATTTCAGTAATTACATCTTTATTCTCACTCGTAAAAAAAAGCAATAGTACAGATAATAAAGTAGCCGTAAGATAGGTTATTGAAAGTGATGCTAAAGGTTGCACTTCACTAGGTGTTAATTTCGTACAAATATTATATAGAGTATTCGCTGCTACGACAATGAGAATTGGCCAAAATAAATTAATCATATAATACCTCCTACAAAAGAAATACCGAAAATAAAAATTAAAACCCACTATATCACATTTTCATAAATTTGTTAAACTCCAATTATGCTCTGAACATATAGTATTGAAGGGCATTAACTAATTTTTGACTTTGCATGCTATTAAATTATGTGGTTTCGAAAGTTTACTGATGTCTTATAATGAAAGTAGTATAGAAGACGGAAGGTGAAAAAATGAAACGTAAAGAGGAAGTAAGAAAGTTTATCCGTAAAAGATATACAGCCGTTGCTAAAAATGAATCCAGAGGGTGTTGTGGGGGCGGTTGCAGCTGTGGTAGTGCCCCGCTGGATATAACTGAAGCATCAAAACTCATTGGCTATGATTTAAAGGAACTAGCCGGTATACCTCAGGAAGCCAACATGGGCTTGGGATGCGGTAATCCTTTAGCTATAGCAGATCTGAGGGAAGGGGAAACTGTTCTCGATCTGGGAAGCGGGGGAGGTTTAGACTGTTTTCTAGCCAGACAAAAGGTAGGAGAAACGGGGCATGTCATAGGTGTTGATATGACTCCGGATATGATAAGTTTGGCCAGGAAAAATGCTGAGGAAGCCGGGTTTGCCAACGTAGAATTTCGTTTGGGCGAAATTGAGCATTTACCTGTGGCTGACGGAACCGTTGATGTAATCATCTCTAACTGTGTAATTAACTTATCTTTAGATAAAGAGCAAGTATTAAGGGAAGCGTATAGAGTGCTTAAGCCTGGCGGAAGACTTGCTATCTCTGATGTCTTAGCTACGGCCCAGTTGCCGCAAGATGTGAAAGACGATTTGGATCTAGTTGCCGGTTGTATTGGAGGCGCCGAATATGTGGAAGACATGAGAGCAATACTTCAAAAAGCTGGATTTAAGAATATTTGTCTGACTCCAAAAGATAATAGTAAAGAGCTGATTAAATCTTGGGTACCTGATAAAAACATTGAAGATTTTGTTGCCTCTTATTTTATTAGTGCTAGAAAATAGAGGGCGCTAAAAAGGAACAAGGAGATAAATCTATAAAAGGAGAGGTTCTTAATGGTTGGAGTAGAAATTGATATGGTTGTTACAGACAGTCTGAAAGCATTGGAATTATATGAAAAGATATTTGATATCAAGCGTGTTGAAGTTTCTAATTTTCCTAAAGGTGAAAATGAAGTCATTTTTACTCTATATGGAGTACGCTTTCACATGTTGGATGAAAACCCAACGTTTGGACTGCAAGCACCAGATTCTGATAACTCCAATACAATTTGGTTCAACGTATTAGTGCCTGACATTAAAGATACATTTTCCAAGGCGATTAGTGTAGGCTGCAAAGAGGTGCAGCCAGTCACCGAAGTACCCGATTACGGCGTATCCAATGCTATATTTAGTGACCCTTTTGGCTATGTATGGATGCTGCATCAAATTCATAAAGTAGTAAGTCACGAAGAACGGATAAAACTTTGGGAGGAAAAAAGGGGAGAAAGACAGTAACTTTTTTCATCTTTTTACGTCAATTATTATGTGTTGGATATTTAAAGGCAAAATGGGGGATAAAGATGAAAAAGCTACTTTCTGTATTAATCATTCTAGGAATTTTATTTACCTTCGGGTGTTCCAGCTCAAACGTCGACAGTTCACCTCAAATGTCTGAGCAAGGGGATTTGCCTGAAGAAAAGGATACTATATCCGAAACAGAAGATGAATTAGTTAACGAAGGTACAAATATAGCAGGAATTCACCTGGGCGATTCTCAGGCTCAAGTCCTTGAGATACTTGGCGACAAGTATACGGAAGAAAAGTTTGAAGACGAAGGTTTTTTTGGTGAAGGCTTTGCTATGTGGCATTACGAAGGAATTGATGTGGTTATTGGCTTGGAATCACAAAAAGTACTACAGATTGATGTGTATGCTCCCCAGTTTACAACTAATTTAGGCGATAAAGTTGGTGATAATGCCAATTCAGTCTTAGAAAAATATCGTTCTAAATACGAAGAATATGTGGGAGCCAACAGCGATGGCAAATTAACCGGTTGGTTCCAGACAGAGGAAGACACACTTTTAATATTTTCCTTTAATGAAGATCGTTCCCGTTTTAATGAAGAAAT
The DNA here is from genome assembly GCA_012838615.1 of Clostridia bacterium. Lineage (GTDB taxonomy): Bacteria > Bacillota > DUOV01 > DUOV01 > Zhaonellaceae > DUOV01. Next base: position 3,623 of record DUOV01000202.1, read on the forward strand.
TACGGCGGACTCTAAAGTAGAGGCCATTACCTTAGGCTATACTTACTTTTTCCACTAAGAGTCCGGTTTGATGAATTGTCTAGAATAGGTCTTACTGTCTTAGGTCAAGGTAAAATTATCTTGGCCTATTCTTTTTGTAGTTTTATAAGGTATTTTTCTTCGTGAAGTTTTTTATCGTAAGGAGCCTTCCTTCCCGGACAGCCTTTTCTGGGACAAAGTTGACAGTTTTCAAATTTGACATCTGTTTGAAACCTAATTCCTGAAACACTTTTAACGGGAGTCATTAAAAAACTTTCATTTAGTTCAACACCAATAGCTTCTCGGGGGTTTCCGAGTAAAGCAAAAAGATTTTCTTGTTCACTTATGGGCCATTCTTTTAACGAACCAGGATTCATAGTTGAAGTAAGGCCATCATAAACATGCTCCCTGAAATGGGTCAACAAAGCTTTACTAGCTGATGCTAAGGCCAACTCTTTGATCACGTCGGCCCAGAAAATTTCCAGCATACTGTCTTTGGATTTGGACCATTCTTCGATTTCTACACCACTAGTAGCAATGTACGGATAAACTTTATATACTTCACCTAAATTTATACGCAAAATAGAGCTTATAAATTTGAGGCCTTCGATGACGACATAATCTTCTCCTTTTTCCTTAATAAAAGCTTCTCTATACATAGCCTTAGGCCTGGCTACTGCCAAAGCTTCTTCGATCATCTGTTCAGCCCTTTTAATAAAATAGGGTTTATTATTAATGCGCAATTTTTGATAAAATTGTTCCCTGTCGATTTCAAAAGGTATTTTATCAAGTAAGACAATTTCCATAGCTACATACCTCCGTCTGTATTATAACTAAATATTTCTGCGTGATGGTTAATTATCCTATGTACATTTATTGTTTCTAATGAAAGTTTGTCTCTAAAAAGTTTTGCAGACTTATAAAATAAAGCTGGTTTGGAAGAAAAAGATATAGGTATTAAAATAGGTCAAGGATCAACCTTGACCTATTGCTTGTGCTATTTGGGATTTATATCTTTGTAACTACATATGTACAACTCGATCCAGCAACTCGGCTTTTTTAGCGTCATTAAAGTTTTCCACTCTGGAAAAGTAACCGGTAATCCTGCGAATACGTTTAATTTTGCGGGTGAAATAGGGCTGGAAGGAAAGGCAGCCTTCCGAGTCTGTCCAAACGTGTATTTTTGCTATTTCTTCTCTGTTATCTTTTTGTAATTCTTTTGCTTGTCTTAAAATCTCCTCTTTTTCTGCTGGGTTTAAATCAACTTCCGTTTCCCAAATCATCTAAAACACCTCCAATTTTGATTATAGTAACCATTACTAGTAGTAACAAGTAACAACTTTATTAATAAACTCAGGAAATAAAAGTTTAAAATTTACATTTTTTGCATAATATAGTAATGGGTTCTAATTAAAAAGGGAGGATAAGTGTTATGAACTAGGAGCTATAGAGGCGGTTTATGCAAATTTTTAAATATAAGAGGTGAATACATGTTTGCAGTATTGCAGCTCAGAAAGCCAAGTCTAAAGTTGTTGTTAAGCCTTTTGATTTGTGGAGTGCTTTTGGCAGGCTTTACTGGCTATCTCTGGGCAGTTAAAACTGTAACTATAGTTGATACCGGAAGCCATGTTAAAGTTAGAACCTTGGCATCAACTGTTGAAGAACTGCTTCAGGAGCAAAAAATTGCTCTAAGACCGGAGGACGTAGTCAGACCTTCTTTACCTGCTTCACTAAAAGAAGGTAGTACTGTTACTATTGCTAGGGCGGTTCCGGTTCGGGTAGTAGAAAAGGGAGAAACTAAGCTCTTTTATGTTGCTGAACCTACAGTTATGAAAGTGTTAAATCTTGCTAACATTGTTTTAAACCCTTTGGATGAAATTACGCATAATCTCGACGTTACAGAAGAAACCAATAAATATATAAAAGTGACTCATATAGCTAAAGAAAAGGTAGAAGAAACCACGCTTCTCGATTTTCCTGTTAAAAGGGAACCGGATCAGTTTTTAGCCAAGGGTGAAACGGCAATAGTCCAAGATGGAGAGCAAGGCCTGGTTAAGGAAACCGTCATGATCACCTATACAGACGGAGAAGAAACTAAACGGGAAGTTATAAACAGGGAGATTATTAAAGAACCCAAGCCCAAGATCATTGCCTACGGAATCAAAGAGCAAAAAGTAGTGCAGGCATCTAGGGATCTTCAAGGTAGAAAGTCGCTCCTTATGGAAGCAACAGCCTATACCCATACAGGGAATAGAACAGCAACAGGAATTAACCCTTATCGCGGTGTAATAGCCGTTGACCCTAAGGTTATTCCCTTAGGTACAGAATTATATGTTGAAGGTTATGGTTATGGTGAAGCCCTGGATACCGGTGGAGCGGTTAAAGGAAACCGCATAGATTTGTTTTTTGAAACAAAAAGTGAAGCATTAAATTGGGGAAGAAGAGATGTCCAAGTATATATATTAGACTAAAAAAAGAATCCTGCCTCGGCAGGGTTTTTTTATTGCTTGGGAATTTATATCCTACATTATTTACTAATTCCCGAATTCTGGAAAAACTTGACGAAAGGTAAAAAGCAGGATATTATATCTTGATGGCGAATACCTAAAGGTCAAAATATTTAATCTATTTTTAGGAGGTCGAAAATGGACGCCTGGATAAGCAACTGGCGTTTGCGCTTTGTTCAGGCCCGGCGGAAAAGAAAGTTCATTATTCTTACTTTGGTTATAGCAGTCGCGATTTTTTCGCTAGGGCTTACTACTTATACCTGGGCCCGTAAAGATTTGACACTTATAGATAATGGTAAGGCTATTCAAGTTAAAACTTTTGTCAAAGATGTGGGGCTTTTATTAGAGGAACAAGGTATAACGCTAAGTGCCGACGACGAAATATCACATAAACTGGAAACACCTTTACAAGACGACATGACTATTACCATAACTAGAGCTTTTCCTGTTACTGTTAAAGTAGACGGGCGGGAGCTAGTTGTGAATACTACACCTGCTGAGGTAAGGGAAGTTTTAAAAGAGGCCAGGGTTTTCTTAAGCCCGGAGGATATTGTTAATCCTCACTTGGGGCAGCGAATCCATAGTCCTCAAGAGATTGTAGTTAATAGAATTACTACCAAGGAAGTTGCTATAGAAAGCGAGATACCCTTTAAGACAGAAAGAAAAGGTGATGACAGTCTGGACAAAGGGGTTACCAAAGTTTTAAACAAGGGACAAGCTGGTTTAGAAAGACAAATAGTAAAGGTAACCTACAAAGACGGTGTAGAGATAAAGCGAGAAGAAGTGAAACGGGAAATAGTAAAAGAGCCTGTTCCCCAAACCATTGCCTATGGTACTCGTTCCACAATTTCCAGAGGGGGACAGAATTTACGCTTTAGCAGGTCTTTAACGGTAGTTGCTACTGCTTATACCCATACTGGTAACCGTACATATAGCGGTACAGTTCCTAAGGTAGGAACTGTAGCTGTAGATCCTAGGGTAATACCTTTAGGTAGCCAACTATATGTAGAAGGATATGGCTTGGGTCGCGCCCTGGACGTGGGTAGTGCCATTAAAGGTAATAGAATTGATGTTTTTCTTGAAACTGAACAGCAGGCTCAAAAGTGGGGTCGAAAAACAGTAAAGGTTTATGTTTTGGAGTGAGGCAAAAATGCCTCTTTTTTTTACTCATCTTTATTTATAATTTATACTCTAAGCCATTGGCTGGTATAATAACCTGCAAGAGAAAAAAACTAAAGCGAGAGGTTAAACAAGTGAAAAAGATAGCAGATGTAAGCTTTGTAAAGGGCGTAATCCGTAAATACAATTTTTCCGTCAAAAAAAGATTGGGCCAGAACTTTCTCATTAACCCAAAAATTCTAGATAAGATAACAGACGCAGCAGAGGTTCAGCCAGATGAGGTAGTAGTTGAAATAGGCCCCGGATTAGGGGCTTTAACCCAAAGTCTGGCTAACAAGAAAGGTATAGTGCTGGCAGTAGAAATTGATCAAGGCGTTATACCTATCCTAACTCATTTTATGCAAGACTACCCTAACGTAAAGATCGTTAACGCTGATATTTTAAAGGTAAATTTGGATCAACTGGTAGATGAACATTTTGGTTTAACCAAACCTTACAAAGTAGTCGCTAATTTACCTTACTACATCACAACTCCCATTGTAATGTACCTTTTAGAGAGCAAATTTAAACTCGACTCTCTGGTTATCATGGTACAAAAGGAAGTAGCAGAGCGGATGACTGCCCCTCCAGGTAAAAAAGATTATGGTGCCTTGTCAGTAGCCGTTCAATACTATACGGAGGCAAGTTTAGTGACTAGGGTTCCCTCTAGCTCTTTTTACCCTGCACCTGAGGTAGAGTCTGCTGTGGTAAAGCTTAAGCTACGAAATAAGCCGCCGGTAAGTCTCTACGAAGAGAGATGTTTTTTTCAAGTAGTAAAAGCCGCCTTTGCTATGCGCCGTAAAACTTTATTAAATGCTCTAAACAGTTTTTTTGCTGACCATAGCAAAGAAGAGCTTCAGCATTTCTTAGAGAGGTGTAGCATTGATCCCATGCGCAGGGGTGAAACCTTGACCCTAGATGAGTTTGCCTGTCTTTCTAATGTATTGTGGCAGGCTAAGCACAAAGATATCCCCTAAAAGGGGAAGTGAAGTTTTAAAAGGGATAATTCCGGTCATACTAGAGGTAGGAGGTGCCGGAAATGAGAAAAACTAGGAATAGAGAACGTATAAAAAGAGAGGAAATGCTGGAGTTGTTTCTAAAGGTTGCCAAAGACTTACGTGCTAAAAACAAATAGCTTAATTAGATAATCGACTGCAACACAAGCAAAGCACCCTAAATTATAGTTACATTTTTTCAGGCATGGCTGGTCCATGCCCGATTTATTTTTATACTGAAAAAAATTTTTTATTTATGATATAAAAGAATTTTATAACTTAACTACATTTCATAAAAAACTTAAATTGTACTTTTATTCACAAGATATATAAAATAAATATAACAAAATTACTAATATATACATGAGGAGGAAATTATGGGTAAAAAGGTATTAATTTTTGTAACAGCTTTAGCGTTGATAGTAGTGTTAGGTGCAGTAACAGCTTTTGCTGCAGGTACATATCCTATTTTTTTAGATGGGGTAATGACTGAGCTTGCAGGCTTTACAAAAGATGGTGTAACAACTGTTGGTCTGCGTCAATTGTCTGAAGCCTTAGGCTTTAAAGTCAATTTCAAAGATGACAAGATTTTCATTGAATCACCGAGTGTAAGTACTAAAGACAGTTTAAAAGTTACCACCTTGGCTGAAAATAACAATAACAATCACCCAGATTTAACAAAGGAATTTGGTTTTGCTGTCCTAATTGAAAACGGTGATGACAAGTTAATTTTTGATACCGCCAAAGCTGGCGAATTTGTCAACAATGCCAAAAAATTAGGCATCGACTTAAGCCAAGTTAATAAAATGGTTTTAAGCCACGCTCACTACGACCACTGTGGTGGTGTACTTGAATACTATAATACTTACGGAACTGATGGCAAAATTCTTTATGTCAAAGACAGCTTCTTCGATTTAGCAGACAATAAATACGCTTATGATCCAGTTGGCGTAAAACTTGATTTTACTGATGGAACCCCTGGCTACTTCCCAGTAGGAATCAATTTCTCAGCGGAAGATTTAAAAGCTAAAAATGTAGCCATTGAATATATTGATACTGATGAAATGCGCATTGGAGACAACATTACTATTTTTGGTAATTTCAAGGCAGACGAAGAGGACTTGAAGGCTCAAAATATGTTAGTGAAAAATAGTGATAATGAGTACGAAGTAGATGACTTTGATGAAGAAGTTGCTGTAGTTATTGATACAGAACAGGGGTTGGTCATTCTAACTGGTTGCTCCCATACGGGTATTCTAAACATTGTCAATACTATTCAAGAAAGAACGGGACAAAAGGTTTATGCAGTTATCGGCGGCTTTCATCTGCTTTCCGCTACAGAAGAAGTAATTCAGGAAACCATCGATCGCTTTAAAGAGTTGGATGTGGAGAAAATCGGTTTGTCCCATTGTACAGGTCCAACAGCAACAAAAATGTTCATGGAGCAAATGCCAGATAAAACATTTATCAACGATACAGGTACTGTCTTTGAAGTAAAATAAGTGCAAATTAATAGGTTAAAAATTTTAATAAAAATCCACCAAAGTATAATTTATATACCTTGGTGGTTTTTTTAGGTTTAGCTTATTTAGCAAATACATGTCTGCCGATTTGTTTAATAATTGGTTTGGACCAAATCCACTTACTAGTGGCAGTAGCAGGGTTCCAATAGTAAAGTGCTCCACCGGTTGGATCCCATCCGGCTGCGGCGTCTTTTGCTGCTTTATAAGCAGTATCATTAGGTGTCAAATAAAATTGACCGTCAGTTATAGCAGTAAAAGCACCTGGCTGATAGATAACTCCTTTAATAGTATTAGGAAAGTTTGGGTTCTTAACACGGTTTAGCACAACAGCTGCAATTGCTACTTGCCCCTCGTAAGACTCCCCTCTTGCTTCTCCGTAAACAACCTTAGCTAAAAGTTCTAATTCTTCTGCAGTTAATTTACTGGTGGCTGCAGCGCGTTGAGCAGCTGCTGAACTGCCACCACTTCTGGAGGCGGTAGTTGTTGCTTTAGCGTTGCTTGTTTGCTTTGGAATAAGTAAAGCTTGTCCAGGATATAAGGTGTTAGATTTAAGCCCGGTAGTTGTTTTAATTGCGTTAACTGTAGTCCCATAGGCTTTGGCAATCTTATATAAAGTATCGCCCTTTTTTACAGTATAATTAATAGCATTAACTTTTTGATCCGGTACCCATAATTTTTGTCCTGGGTAAATGACATTAGATTTCAGTCCATTAGTTTGCTTTACGTAGTTGGCAGATACGCCATATTTTTGTCCAATTTTATAAAGGGAATCTCCTTTTTGAACATAGTAATTAGCTGCAAAAGCAGCACTAGGTAAGGTTAAGGATAAACCTAAAATGGATGCGATTATTATTTTACGCACACAAAAACCTCCTTCAATATCAAGAATTGGAGGAGCTTTGGTCTATAGCTAGTATAGTATATTGGTATTAGAAAAGCATGACAAAATTGTTGCCAGTATTGTTATTAAATCCCAAAATCTTACTTATTCCTGTCAACCCAAATACCATGATTTTACAATTTCCGACAAGTTTTAGTAACAAGTGAGTATTTCTAACGTATCATATAATAAACTACGGGGTATGGAGGTTGTAGGATGGCCAAAGTTAAAGTTGGTGATATAGTAGTCCGCAAATCTTATAATGGAGATTTATATTTTAAAGTATTAGAGATAAAGGGCAAAACATGTAAGCTAAAAGGCTTGGATGTGCGGCTACTGGCTGATGCTCCAGTTGACGATTTAATCATCAAAAGTGCAGAAGAGATTTTTCTACATCGTCATGAAGGAATACAGCATAATAAAGCAAAGATAGATAAAATTTTTGTTGAATGTGCTGAATGTAAGCTTAGGTATAAGGAATATTATGACATAACAAGAAGCGGGGGCGGAAAGCTAACCAAGGGCTCAGACGATAGTTTTTTTGATGTTCCGGGAAGGGTACTGCATTTAGATGGGGATGAGGAATATCTGAAAAAATGTCTGGAAAACTATCGGCAGTTTGAAGTACCTGTAATTGGCTATCACTTCCCGGAAGAAAATCAGCCTAGGGTAGTTCAAAAGTTGCTTAAAGAATACCGGCCGGATATTCTGGTGCTAACTGGTCATGATGCACTAATCAAGGGAGCAAAAGATTACAACGATCTAAAATGTTATCGTAACTCAAAATATTTTGTTGAAGGGGTGAAAAAGGCCAGGGAGATAAATAATGACTTAGATGATTTGATTATTTTTGCTGGGGCCTGTCAGTCTTACTATGAGGAGTTACTAAGAGTAGGAGCCAACTTTGCTAGTGCACCTAAACGAGCTTTAATTCATGCTTTCGATCCGGTCTATTTAACAGCTAAAATTGCCTACACTCCCATAAATGAAACTATTAGGATCAAGGACATAGTTGCCCAGACCATCACTAAAGAGGAGGGTATTGGTGGAGTCCAAACCAGGGGTAAATATCGGTTGGGATACCCTAAAACTTTATATTAAATTGAAGGTAGATACAAAAAAATTATTTTGTCAACAGTCGAAGTAGGTCGAAGAAAGGCGTTTTAACTAAGATTTACCTACCTTGACCCTAGAAAAAATCATATTTTGTCTGTATTTTGGGACTTTTTTTTTGTTGACGTAAAGTTGCGTTTAGAGTATACTATTATTTTTGACAAGACCATTGACTTGTGGTATAATGTACCCAGTAGAAAGAGAGGTGGTCTTGTTGGCAACAAGAGAAGCACTAAGTGAGATTAAACAATATCTTGATGCAAGCGTTGGGAAGAGAATTAAGTTAAAGGCGAATCGTGGTCGGAAAAAGGTAATTGAGCGACATGGTGTGTTGGAACAAACCTACCCTCATATTTTTGTTATCAAACTGGACGAAAAAACAAACTCAGTTCGTAGACTATCTTTTAGCTACGCAGATGTTTTGACTGAGACTGTACAACTAACTATTTATAAAGACCAGGATATGAAAGAAAAAGAGCAGATTGTTTAGGAAAAATGCGCTGTTGATTATTTAATCAACAGCATTTTTTATGCTTAATAAGTATAGCAAGTGGAATATTTTACAACTAGCCAGGTAAAGTTACTTAAGCTATAATCTTGCTACAGGTGGACAAGCCGAACAATTATATATTTTTCTGCTTAATTCCTTTGTAAGGAAACGGGGGAACCAATCCTTTGGGGTGAATCCATTCAAGAAGCCGGAAGCAAGAAACCAGAAGCCAGAGGTTGATATAGGTCTGTACAACAGATTTTAAATCTTGCTTCTTGCTTCCTGCTTCTTGCTTCTTGAATGGTAGGGTTACTCTTCAGCCCGAACCCGTCAGTTAACCTCGTAAGCATGGAAGAGGAGCTTGGTCTTTATTATTAAAAAAGGCTTGTGCCCTGCTTGTGCCTTGTTAGTTACTTGGCATAAGCCAAATTTTGTAGCTCCTTGCTTAAAGTAAGGAGTCTTTTTTTTTGCATAACTTTGAAAGGGGTGCTACCGTGAAAAATTTACGTAAAATCTTAACAGTTGTAGCGTTATGTGCGTTTGTAGTTGGTATTAGTCTGTTCCCCATAGGTAAAGCAGAGGCTTTTACATTTAACTACAGAATAAGAAGACCTAGTTACACTTACAATAATAACCAACCTAGCAACAATAACAACCAAAACAACAACCAAAATAATAATCAAAACTCTGGTTCGAACAATCAAAATACCCCTGGGACACAACAACCTAAACCAGAGCCAACCACACCATCTCAGACACCTTCCACTCCTATTCCATCAGGTCTGACAGCTGATGAAGCAGCAATGGTTAAACTGGTTAACCAGGAACGTACCAGAGCGGGTTTAAAACCTCTTGAGGTAGATATGCGTTTAGTGCAAACAGCTAGAGCTAAAAGCCGTGATATGATCGACAAAAATTACTTTAGCCATACGTCACCTACTTATGGCAATCCTTACCAACAGATGAAGGCGGCAGGTATTACAGGATATTCAGTATTGGGCGGGGAGAATATTGCAGGTAATTCTTCTGTACAAGGTGCCCATACTTCTTTAATGAATAGCGCCGGTCACAGGGCAAATATTCTTGACTCAAGATATACCCATATTGGGATTGGTATTGTTGATGGCGGCCCTTACGGTAAAATGATTACTCAGCATTTTGCAGGCAATTATTAAAACTTAACTATTATTAAATTTAAGCACTTGGTGGTTAATGCCATCAAGTGCTTTTTAAATGCCAAAGCTTGTTCGGTATAAAATGAAATCAGTTATAACTTTTTTCATGAGATACTTTGTAACCACTTAAAAACCTCTTTCATACTATAAACTAGCTGAAGTCCTCATTAGCGAAATTTTGAAGGAGGTAAAAAAGAAACATGCCTAGAAAGCCAATTGAATTTGAATGTAGGCCTGTCTTAAAAGATGTAATTTGTGCCTTTGGTGAAAAATGTTTTCACAATACTCATTACATATGTGAAAACAACTCAGGAGATTGTTTACCATCAGATGCTTGCCCTTTTAATGCGTTAGTTAATAACCTGCAAATCCACTCTGTGTGTCGGGCTAGTGGTTGTGTGCGTATAACTGGTACATATGATATTTTTGTTTGGTATCGTTATAACGGACAAAGAATGGTAGGGGAAGCTCAGCGGCTGTGCGTTCCATTTGCAGTACAGGTTCCTATTTTTACTATCGGCGATGGCTGCGGCACAATAGTATGTGAAGATGGTTGTGCTTTAGAAACTCAAGTGTGTGCTCAAAATACTCGCTTAGAAGTAATCGAAGCAGTTCTTGAACCCGATAAGAAAGTTCACGGCAAGGAAGCTTGCCCGGGTTGCGGAATGCGTTTAAAGGTTGTTGTTGAAAAAGTGTTCCAAGCTTTTGAACATGGTCCCCAAGTTATCTGCTTACCAGTTTGCACTCCAGAGAGTTGTCCTGCTCCTACTGGTGGGCCAAGTGGTGGAGAATGCCAGCCTTTTATTAAGCCGAGTAAATGTCCTACTTTCTGTGCAGAAGATGAAGTTTTTTCACCGGACAAATGTGATGAATGTCCCCCGCCAACTAAAAAAACCCGTGATCATGATTATAAAGATCGTGACCACGATCATCATTGTCGCTGTGAGGATGAACGCTAAAAGCAGGCTGGGCCTGCTTTTTTTATAAAATCAGGAAACATAAGTTTTCTGATTTTAAATAACAGCAACTAAGGCTTCCGCCTTGTCTGGAGGACTTGGCGCAAGCCAAGTTTTTCTAACATTTCGTTGGTAGGGGATAAGGGGGAGAAAAATGACAGTAGCAAGAAAAACAGCTTCAATTATTTTGCCATGTAAAAATGAAGGGGATAATGTAAGAAACACTTTGGATTCTTTAATAAATACAAGTACAAGTGTAAGATATGAAATTATAGTTGTTGATGACGGTTCTCGGGACGGGTGTGTAGATAATATAAAGCATTATCCCAAGTATAACCGGGTTAAATTTTTAAAGTCCGATTCCATAGGATCGGCTAAAGCCAGAAATTTTGGGGCTGAACAGGCTAGTGGTGATTTTTTGGTATTTTGTGATGCTCATGTTTTTGTCGAAGCCTTTTGGTTAGATAAATTACTCTCTTCTTTTGTTTCGCCTGATGTAGGCGCAGTAAGTCCGGGAATTGCTCCCCATAATAATGTAGGAGCAGTAGGATATGGTCAGTATATGACAGAAAGACTGGAAGCCAAATGGTATGTATCGAAGCCTCAAGAAGATACGGAAGTTACTCTTTTGCCAGGAGGGTGTGTTGTCTATCGGAAAGATGTTTTTGAGGAGATTGGTGGGTTTAACAAAGGATTCAGGGTATGGGGTTTGGAAGATCTAGAAATATCTTATCGCACTTGGATTATGGGTTATACTTGTCTTGTTAACCCAAATGCTAAAGTACTTCACGTTTTTAGACCAAGACACCCTTATCGGGTTACTATGGATGATGTAAATTATAATATGATTTATATGGCTTTTGCTCATTTTAAAAAGGAACGAATAAGCAAAGTACTAGACATGGTGAAAAGCTATCCTACTTTTAGTAAAGTATTAACTGAAGTAATATTTAGTGATGTATGGGAACAACGTAGCAATTTAATTTCTGTGCGGAAATATGATGATGATTGGTTTTTTAAAAAGTTTGGTATAAATTTTTAATAAACATATGGAGAAAGGAACAGGTTATAATGACCTGTTCCTTATTGTTGGTGTAGCTGATCTTGTTCTTCTGTTTTTAATTTTCTAAGTCCTCTGGTGTTTTCCTCAATGGCAAAAAGAATAATAATTACTTCTAGCCAGATTCTTAAGCTAATAGTAGCTACAGCAAAAAATATGAGTCCACCTAACAAACTACCGATACTAAAATCACTAAATACAAGAAAGAGGGAAGCCAGTCCTAAAATCCCAACACCAATTCCATAGAGAACAGAGATGAGTCTTTTAGTAATAAAATCTTTAAATGAAAAATCAAAAAGGGCCTGAATGAAATCTTGCACAGTAATGACCTCCTAATTATTAGTAATCAACCCTTATGCTAAGAAAGCTAGAAACATAGCCTCCTTTCCTCAGCAAATTTAGCTACAAATCCCTCCTTTTATCAAAAAAATACCTTAGCCATAAATCCTTTCTATGGTTTTGTCGTTTGTCCTCCAAAAAAAGAAATTTTTCAAGGTATTTCTTAATTCAAACAAAATCTAAAAAATTTCCCCAAATTATGTCATTTTAAGAAGCCCTTCATATACTGTATTAGGTGAGTAACCGCTAAAATTACATTTTTTTAAGGGGGAACTAAAATGAGTTTGTCAAGTCAGCAAGAACCTATTGAACTGGAATGCAGGCCGGTTTTAAAAGATGTGATTTGTCGCTTCGGGGAAAAATGTTTTCATGATGTCCACTATTTATGTAATTTTACTCCGGCTGCTAATACTGCAGCACCAGTATGCATTCCGGAAGACGCTTGCGTATTCGATGCCATCGTAACAAACTTAGATATCACATCAGTAGAGAGATCCAACGGTTGTGCCAGGGTCTGTGGAAATTATGACTTATTTGTCTTTTTCCGCTACGATGATCAAAGACTAGTAGGTCAGGCCGTAAGAAACAACGTACCCTTCTGCGTCCAGGTGCCTATGACTTCTATTAACGGGGGATGCCAAGAAATTGTTTGCGAAGGTGGAAAAAGATTTGAGACAAAAGTTTGCGCTTTTAACACTCGTTTAGAAGTGGTGGAAGCAGTAGCTGAACAAGATAATATCGATGCTAATATTTGTGCTGGATGTAATACCAGAATTCGTGTTGTGGTTGAAAAAGTCTTTCGTGCTTTTGAACACGGGAAGCAAGTTCTTTGCATTCCTGTTTGCCCGCCGGAAGTTTGCGTACCTGTTCCGACTACTGTTAGCCCGTTCTGTCCGCCTTTCACCAGGCCAACAGAATGTCCCAGCTTCTGTGAGGATGATGAATTCTTTACACCAGATAATTGCGATACCTGCCCACCTCCTCAAATTGACGACTAATACCGGAGAAATTTCTTTGCAATTTTGAAAAGTCTTAGTGGGTAGTATGCAAATGCGCGTATAAAATTAATTTAATTATGCGCGCATTTGTATCTTTCTAATTGTCACAATGTGGAATATTTTGTCATATTATAAACCATAAAATACTAAGGAGGTGTTAATTTGCTTAATCGGCAAGAACCTATTGAATTAGAATGCAGACCTGTCTTAAAAGATGTAATCTGCCGTTTTGGAGAAAAGTGTTTTCATGATGTGCACTACTTGTGTAGCTTTTCTCAGCCCGACGGTAGTTGTTCCAAGGAAGCTTGCATTCCGGAAGACGCTTGCGTATTCGATGCTATCGTAACAAACTTAGATATCACATCAGTAGAGAGATCCAACGGTTGTGCCAGGGTTTGTGGAAATTATGACTTATTTGTCTTTTTCCGTTTTGACGAGCAAAGACAGGTCGGTCAGGCCGTAAGAAACAACGTACCTTTCTGTGTCCAAGTGCCTATGTCTTCTGTTAATGACGGATGCCAAGAGATTGTTTGCGAAGGTGGCAAAAGATTTGAGACAAAAGTTTGCGCTTTTAACACTCGTTTAGAAGTGGTGGAAGCAGTAGCTGAACAAGATAATACCGATGCTAATATTTGCCCAGGTTGCGGTACCAGAATAAGAGTGACAGTAGAAAAAGTTTTCCGCGCTTTTGAACACGGGAAGCAAGTTCTTTGCATTCCTGTTTGCCCGCCGGAAGTTTGCGTACCTGTTCCGACTACTGTTAGCCCGTTCTGTCCGCCTTTCACCAGGCCTACAGAATGCCCTAGCTTTTGTCAGGATGATGAGTTTTTCTTCCCTGACTTTTGCGACCAATGTCCGCCGCCTCAGGGGACCATTCCGCCAACTACCGTAGCACCGACCGAGCCGCCAACAACGAAACCGCCGACAACGCAGCCACCTACTACTAAGCCACCAAAGGAATGTGATTGTTTTGCTACCGGTGGAGGTAATGGGATTATGCCTAGCGATGCTTTCCCTGTAAGCTCAAGAGGGGAAGATGTTAGCCTTGGTTTTAACGCTTGCCCAGGTTGTAACTTCCAGGCTAATGTTACCTTTAATACTAGAATAGATGATGAGGCTAATACCTTGTTTGGTCGAGAATTAATAGCTATGACCTGTAACCCAACAAGTACTATGGCTACCATAGACGGAGCTGGTGAATTTGGGAGAGGATTTTTTAGTTTCTTTTTTTGCTCTCTCCGTCATCTTTGCTGCCACCTTCCTCCAGCTTTTTTAAGTAAAGGACTTTTATTTTAACATTCTTTATAATAAAATTTGGAAAGCAAGACAACTTATTGTTATATATAGGTTTTATCCACCTAAAGAATATTTAAACTTAAAGAAGTAGCAGGAGGTAATTTACATGACGCCAAAAGAAATACTTTATCAATGGATTGATGCGTTTAATAATGCAGATGCGGAAACTATTTCAAATTTATATGATGATAATGCAATAAACCATCAGGTTGCTAATGAGCCGGTTATTGGGAAAGAGGCTATAAAGAGAATGTTTGAACAAGAGTTTACTCAAGCAAAAATGGTTTGTATTGTTGAAAATATTTTTGAAGATGGACAATGGGCAATTCTAGAATGGCGTGACCCACTGGGTTTGAGAGGCTGCGGTTTTTTCCAAATAGTAAATGATAAAATTGTCTTTCAAAGAGGCTACTGGGATAAACTATCTTTCTTAAAACTACACAACTTACCTATTGAATAAACCGGCATAAGACTTATCTGGAGCTGTTCATTAAAATATAAAGCCTCATCCCGGCTAAGGTTGAGGCTTTTAAGATAGATGACAAAACTATTCAATCTGGTTTTTAATCTTTTCTACACGGTCATTTTGATTTGGAAACAAATCTGAAGGGACTGCCTGTTTCCCTAAAGCGGATGCTACTTTCCATCTTGCACAATCAGTATAATTTTTTTCACAGTAGTTCCTTTTATACAGATTTGCTAGAGCAGGCTTATCAGTCATTTTATCATTGTAAAATGGACATCCCGCCAGCGAAGGACAATTCGCCATATCAGTTCACCCCCCCAGTAAAAATCAAAGAGCTATAACTTTTATTTATCATGGCTTGCAGAATATTGTTGCAAACTGTCGTCCAAGTTTACCATGTTTATTATAACTTATTTTTCCTGAATTGCAATAACAAGTTGAACTAGTTGTCACAATAAATGACGATCTTCTGTTGATCTCAGATGAATAAACAAATACCTTAGCCTTGCATGAACGCAAGTAAAGTAAAAAACCTGATTTGTTGAACATTATGCCACAGGTGATGGGGGCCTAGCCCAAACAAGCAACTTGACTCCTATCAGACAACCTCATTTTAGTTACCCCGTTCCGCCATCCCATTCCGCCAACATTTTTCCGAATATTCTCTGTCACAAGGATCAAATAGCATAGATAAAATCTAGTTCTTCTTCAAACAGCTCCTCAGGAGTTCTGTAACCCAGGATTTTTCTTGGGAGACTGTTTATCCAGTCTTCAATCCTTGAAATAGCCTCATGGCAGTAATTTAATATTCTTTCACCTTTGGGTATGAAACGCCGTATCAGACCGTTATGGTTTTCGTTGGTGCCACGTTCAAACGCGGAGTAAGGATGTGTAAAATATACTCCTATCCCATATTTCTTTAGGTTTGACAGTAAAGCAAACTCAGACCCATTGTCTGAAGTAATGCTCTTAAACACTTTGTGAAAATAGCTACCATATTCTTCTTTGAGACGTTTAAGTTCTTCCTCTACTGCTTCTGCAGTCCTACTGGCAATTTTTCGGACTAATACGTCTCTGGTTTTTCGTTCAACTAAGACTAACAGACATGCATCTTTCTTGGATTTGGAACCGATAACCGTGTCGATTTCCCAGTGTCCAAACTCTTCCCGGGCTGCCACGTGAGAAGGTCTGCTTTCTATACTGTCTCCAAGCTTACGTCTGTTTTCCCGTATTCGGGTTCTTTTCTTGTTGCGTCTGAGTTTTAGTGGCAGGTCTATGTTTTTTACCTTTATTAACCCCTCATCAATGTAATTGTAGAGCGTCTTAGTGCAAACCACCTTCTTGTCAAACTTGCCCTCTATCGTAGCCCTGCCTACAGCGGCATCAACTGACCATCTTTCTTCCAGCATCTTCTGTTCAACATAACTTATGAACTCATTGCATTGAAGAAGTTTCCGCCTACGACCTGTTTTTCGGCGATTCGTTTCATACCTAGCTTGACCGGTATCCGCGAAATATATTTTTACTAATCTGCCATTCTTGATCTGTTCTACTGTCCCACGTCTCAGCTCATTTAGTATGGTGTTTATTGGCCGGTCTAAGACCTTTGCTATGGCATAGGCACTTTTGCTTTCGCTTAATAGCATCTCAATTTTTACTCGTTCTTTGAAAGAAAGGTGTTTATTCTTACGCGGATTTGGTGTATACTTTGGTTGATCCATAGTGACACGCCTTTCTGTGTAAGTTGTTTTGGATAAAACTATTTTACAACAGAAATCGTCACTATGGATTCTTTATTTTAGTTCAACTTCATTTTACAATTCGCAAAAAAATTAAAGTACAAAAAGAACAACCTCAAAAATATATTGTGCCAAATTCTCTGCTGAAGATAATAAATATATTACCTTATCCGACCTACTTAATTAATAAAGAAAGATTTCTTATTGGTGTAA
>DUOV01000203.1 GCA_012838615.1 Clostridia bacterium
ATAGCAGCAGTTATGGGTGTGCCTAGTGTGGGAATATCTTACGATCCTAAGGTAGACAGCTTTATGAAGTTAACTGAGCAGCCTGTTGCCGGCAGAGTTGAAACTTTAGACTACGATGTTTTGGCAGCAGATGTGTTTAAAGTGTTAGATAATCTGGAAGAGGTAAAGTCCTTTCTTGAAGAAAGGGTTAGCGAACTTAGAGTGGAAGCCAGGGATAACGCTTGTTTGGCTTTAAGTCTCCTACCTAGTTAAAAGTGGTGAATAAGTGAGTGAATAAGCGGGCGAATAATTGTTTCGCGTGAGCGGTCAGGGGACACTCCGTTCAGGAGGCAGGAAGCAAGAGGTAAGTGGCAAGAAATATAACACCTATCTTGATTCTGGCTTCTGGTCTCTTGTTTCTTGAATGGAATGTCCCCAACTAATAACTCCTACGCCGTTACCGCAAAGAAACTCACGACGGCTGTGGAAATTATATTTTTGCGGTTTTGAAAAGTCAGCGGAAAATAGTATTAAAAGGCGAGCATTAAGGAACTAAATTTGCTCGTCTTTTTTATGTTTTTATTTCTGCATATTTAGTTAGATTTTGAGGAAAAAAATGCATTTTTATGAAGGGTTATCCACTTTAGTGTCGAAATAACAATTTACTAACAAAACCGCCAAGATTTAAATTCCTTAGCAAACGAAAAAAGTGAGAAAAGGGCAAACTGTCCGAAAGGATAGGACGCAAAGCCATGGGTCTAAAGCTAAATAAAGCTATGATTGCCAGGTTGCCTATTTTTGGGTAGCAAGGTGCTATTCTTTTTTTTTTTAAGGGAGGATGCTGATGTTTAAGAAAAAAATGAAAACAAAAATGGACAAGGGCACGAAGCCTGCTCCTTCTAAAGGTAAAAAGTTTAGTTGGAGCAAAATAACCAACATGTTTATTGGGGAAAGTATAGCTAAGAAGTTGCTGCTCTCTACTCTGGTTTCAATGGGCGGGTTTATCTTTATCGGTGCTATAGGAATCCTAAGTATGTACTCTATTACTGGGCAAATCGAGAAGATGTACAACCAGAATGTGACAGGAATCGAGCTAGCCGCTGATATTGAACGTTCTATTCATAGTATTTCTGAAACAGCTTTAAATTTTACTGCGGAAACTGATGAAAAAGCAAAACCTGTTTTACGTCAAGAGATTTTCCAAGGTCAACAGTCCTTTAAGAATGCTATCGCAGATTACTATGCCAAGGTCGCTAAAACAACCGAAGAGCAAGAAGTAGTTTCCCAGTTGCACGTTGATTATGATGACTACGATCTGGCTATTCAGAATTTAATAACTGCTTTTAGTCAAGAGCGAGCTATGGAAGTGTATAATGAGCAAGTCCTGCCGGCTCAGGAACGTATAATTGAGACCATTTCCCAACTGGTGGAATATAAGAGCCAATCAGCCCAGAATATGTATGAAGGCTCCAGAATGGTATTTACTAGCGTTGTTGTTTTTTACACGGTTATCGTCGGTACAATAATATTGGTATCATTT
This sequence comes from Clostridia bacterium, assembly GCA_012838615.1. Lineage (GTDB taxonomy): Bacteria > Bacillota > DUOV01 > DUOV01 > Zhaonellaceae > DUOV01. The sequence goes on from DUOV01000203.1 coordinate 1,520, forward strand.
TTCCTTAGTATAATGTTGTCCCAGAGAATTACCGGTACGTTGAAACAAGTGAACGACACGGTAAGCCGTGTAGCTGCCGGAGATTTGACTGTGCCGGAACTTAAAGTCACTTCCCGCGACGAAATAGGACAGTTAGCAGCTTCTTTCAATACAATGACAGCTGAATTGCGGGAATTAGTTGAGAATATTATAAAGGGTGCCGATAATCTGGCTTCTTCTACCCAACAGATGAGTGCTTCGACAGAGCAAGGGTCGCTAGCCATCAGAGAAATAGCCGACGCAGCTCAACAGTTAGCGGTAGGGGCTGATGAGCAAAGCAGAAAGATTGAAGAAGCTATGTCCTATGTAGAGGAAAGTTCAGCAGCCATCGAAGAAATTTCGGCAACTACTCAGGAAGTGGCAGCAGCTACCCAGCAGGTTAGCGAGAAAGCTAATAAGGGGAACGAAGCAATGGGACAAGCTAAGGACGAGATGGAAAAAATCAATAATTCAACTGCCGAAATTGCCGGTATTATTAATGAGTTGGTTAATCAATCCCATACCATAAGCAATATAGTCGGTCTGATCAGCGGCATTGCCGACCAGACTAATTTACTTGCTTTAAATGCGGCTATTGAAGCGGCAAGAGCCGGAGAGCAAGGGAGAGGTTTTGCCGTAGTAGCCGAAGAGGTAAGAAAACTAGCTGATCAATCTCAAGAAGCGGCCAAAGATATAGCTAATTTGATTAAAAGGATGCAGGAAGGCTCAAGTAAAGCTGTGGAAACCATGGATAAGAATAAAATCGTGGTAGAGAATGGTAGCCTGGTAATTCTCCAGGGGGCGGAGGCCTTTGCTGAATTCGCATCAGCCGTAAGTGAGGTTTTAAGGCAAGTTAAAGAAGTGTCCCGTTCCACAGAAGAACTGGCCAAGAGCGGCGAAGAAATTGTTAAAGTTATGGAAGCTATCGATGTGGTAACTAAAGAGGTTACGGAGGCAAGTCATCAAGTGGCTGCCACTACTGAAGAACAGTCGGCAGCATTTGAACAGCTTAGCAATTCTTCTCAGTTCTTGAGTAAACTTGGCTCTGATTTACAAGTTCATACCGGTAAGTTTACGATATAAACCAGCCTTTTAGGATTCTTCCTTGAGTTAG
>DUOV01000204.1 GCA_012838615.1 Clostridia bacterium
AAGGTCAAAATACCCCGGCAAGTACGCTGGGGTATTTTGACCTTTCTAGTTACAAAGGAAATTACATCCTTGTGGTTTTGAAAAATTGGCTTGTAAGTGGGCGAATGATTGTGCCTTCGCACCCTTTTTTACTGTAACATGGTGTATAGTTCTGATTCTTCTTTTTCTATTCGTTTAAGTATCGCTTTAATAATAGTCTTAGTCTCGGAAACAAAGTCCTCAGGGCTGTTTCTGATATTTTTAGCATTCATATATTTGGATTTATATATATCGAAACTTTCAGCTAAGTCACCCATTTCCTCAATAAACATTTGGGCAGTATCTTGCACTTTGGGGTCGGGATTTTTAAGTAAACCTGGGTAAAGGTATTTATCTTCAGAACTAAGGTGTATCTTTAGTTTACCAGCTATATTTGCTATGAGCATGGTCAGGGCAAAGGCATTTTCCGGTATTTTATCATATGGTTCCAGCCTATTTTTCAAATCGGCTAACACTTCATTTACTTCTTTATGTTGCCTACGCAAATAATTTATATCCATATTTTTCCCTCCTTATCCTTTATGGATATTATAAGCAAAAAGGGAAATATATGTTGTGATTTGTGTCACACTAAAGCTTAATTATTGTCACAAGGTTTTGTAAAGGAAATACTTTCTCTTTTTTTAACCTTTCATAAAAACATCCAGGATATTTCTTTTTACGGCTTTTTCTTTTAGCACATATATTCCTTCTACTTCTAACTGTTCTTTTTTAATGATGGCTTCAATTTGCTCCCTCAGTTCAGGAGAAAACTTAGCTGAAATACCGCAGCTAGAGCTGATCTCCCTAGGAACAGGAATAAGTCGGATTTTATGTCCTTCAGCTTTTACTATTTTTTCAAAGTGTAATGCATCATGGACGGAGTGAAATGTGGCGACGCAATAATTGTTATTCATAGTTGTTTCAGTCCTGTTACGTTATTTTGGTAAGTAAAGTTTTATGGAACTAGTAAATTAGTTACTTTGTAATAAATAGAACATAATCTTCGTCTTTTTCGCTAACAGTCACTTTAAATCCTTTATTTTCAGCAAATCTTTTAACGTTTTCTTTAGCAACTTCCGCGTCTACCAACACTTCCAGGTCCCCATGGTGTGTTTCTAAGGCGTTTTTAGTCATTACTACCGGTTCAGGACAGGAACGACCTCTAGCATCAACAGTTATTTTAGCCAACATGAACACCTTCCTTCACTTTGACTTCAACTTTTTGCTTTTGCCAGACCACAAAGGAAGCAATTGCCAAGACAATAACTAAGCCTATAATTACTGCCGCTTGCCCATTGGCGGGAACACCTTTAGCGCTAGCAGCTGTGCCAAAATTATGGGCAAATGCACCACCGGTAATCAAGCCAAAGACAGCTACAGCTGCGTCTGTATCCCCTTCAGCAGCTAAAATAGTCTGTCTTAGAGGGCAGCCACCTAAAAGAACTGAACCAAGTCCGGCTAAAGACATGCCTAAGAAATTCCAAACAAAATCAGAATGGGCTATAGGTTGCTCAGCAAAACCGATTTTAAAAGCAGCAGGGTTAAAAATCAGGTTACTGATTAAGGCAACAACAAAAATTCCAATAAGCCCTGTTAAAAGGTGAAAGTCCTTGATTAAAATTGCATCTCTGAAACCACCGACTGTACATAGTCTGGTTCTTTGTACTAAGCCTCCCACTATAAGACCTGCAACTAAGGAGAGTAGAAGAGGCGCATGAGCAGAACCAGGACCTTCCTGACTAAAGAAAATAAAGGCCGGTTGAGCTAGTAATAGTACTAAGAGAATGATAGCAAAACCTGGTATAATATAGCCGTTTGCAGCATTTTGTTTATAACTGCGGCCAAGACTGAAACCTTTTTTAATAAACCCTATACCTATTACAATACCAAAGACAAAACCGATTAGACCTACCAGGGCATTGAGATCGCCGTTAGCAAGTCTTAAAATCATCCGTAGGGGGCATCCTAAAAAGACTAAGGCGCCGATCATAACAAAAAAGCCTAAGATGAAACGTATAAGGGGTGAAGAACCTCCTCGGGGTTTAAATTCATTTTTAGCAATTGCCAGAATAAATGCGCCTAAAATAAAACCGACGATTTCCGGTCTGATGTATTGGACTACTTCTGCCCGGTGAAGTCCCAAGGCACCGGCAATATCTCTGTAAAAACAAGCCACACAGATGCCCATATTAACCGGGTTGCCAAACTTGACCAGCAGGGCTGCTAAGAGACCAATAACACCTCCGGCAATTAAAATTGGACCTTTTCTCATTATTTTAACCTCCTGTGTAAGAATTGTTGTGATAAATTCTTTATATCCAATATTTAACTTAACTTATGTGGGGTTTATTGTAAAATAAATTATTTTTATTTGGATAAGCCGAAGTATAAAATAAATTTATCGGTAACAACTTGAGTAGTGAACAATCAAGACGTTTATGATAAGATTGGGAAGAGGTGGTATTAATGCAAGTATATATGGATAACGCAGCAACCAGTAAGCAAAAACCGGAAGAAGTTTTTAAAGCTATTGAGTCTTTTTTTAAGAAAATAAACTGCAACCCTGGCCGGGGAGGTTACGGTTTATCTCTGGACGCAGGTCGATGGGTTATGGAAACAAGGGAATTAATAGGTAAGTTTTTCAATCTTAAACAAGCAAGCCAAGTGGTTTTTACTCCTAACATAACTGTAGCTTTAAACATTGCCCTAAAGGGTTTATTACAAAGAGGCGATCACGTTCTGATTAGTGGTGTAGAGCATAATGCAGTTGTTAGGCCTTTGACTGCTTTAAAAAAATATCGTGGGATAGAAGTCTCAGTAATTCCTACCAGCCCTCAAGGACACATTGAGTCAGATGATGCAAGAAAATTAATTAAACCAAATACTAAAATGATTGTTTGCACCCATGCTTCCAATGTGATGGGTACCTTACTGCCCATAGAGGAGCTCGGACGTATAGCAGCCGAGCATGAACTATATTTTATTGTAGATGCAGCACAAACAGCAGGTGTTTTACCTCTTGATTTTGAAAAGCTTCACGCTTCTGTTTTAACATTTACCGGGCATAAGCATCTTTTAGGGCCCATGGGTATCGGCGGTTTTTGTGTAAAAGAAGATGTGGCTCGTCACATGTTACCTCTTTACGAGGGCGGTACAGGAAGTATTTCCGATAAGGAGGAACAGCCGGATTTCCTGCCTGACAAATTTGAAAGCGGTACCTTAAACACTTTAGGCATAGTTGGCTTGGGAGGTGCTGTTAAATATTTGTTGCAAAAGGATCTTAGTGAGGTCAGAAATCGAGAGCTGGAGCTGACCCAAAAACTGCTGACCGGATTAAAGCAGTTTCCTAACGTAACTGTATACGGACCCCAGGATGAAAAATTACAGACTGGTACCATAGCCTTAAATGTAGAAGGGGTAGACAATGCGGAACTTTGTTTTGTACTTGATGAGCAGTTTGGTATTATGACCAGACCCGGTCTCCACTGTGCTCCCTTGGCTCACCGAACTATGGGAACATTTCCAGAAGGTGTTTTAAGGTTAAGTCTCGGACATTATACGACAGAAGAAGAAATAGATTATGTGCTGGAGAGTATGGAAAAAATCCTTGCTGTCATTTAGACTGCAAGGATTTTTCAGTCGGTGCGAAGCCCTGTATGGGCGAGTCCCTTGGAAGTCGCAAACATTCGCCCCTTATTTGTATGTTTTTACTGGCGACTGAGGACTAAGGACTGAGGACTCCGCGAAGCGGCTGCGACTCTCATCCATTTCCACCAAATGCTTCCAATACCTTTTCGGCAAAAAGCTTCTTTGCAGGCGAAGGTTTTTACGACTCTTGATGGCAATAGAAGAGAAATACTTTTGCCAGAGAGACTCATAGAATAACCCTGTCTCGTCTAATGAAATAGTTTTGGGCCTTTCCAAAGGGGTTAACACCCATTCCACTTGATTGTATACTGCTGCCAGCCCACGTTTCACATCATGAATTATCCAGTTTTGATCAGCCATCCGTCTGGCAAAGTGGGGACTAATCATTTGTAAGATATTGTGATCCGGTTCAATTTGAGCGTAATATAGTTCATGTTTCAAAAGACGGAAACGAACCAAGCCCAGCATCCGGTGGGCCTCCTGGCGAACTTTTTTGGCTACTGTATGTACCTGCAAAACAGCTTCATCTGCTAAATGAAAGTCCAGTTTAGCTCCCAGTTTCCAGCCCCGGGACAGGTAATTATAGATTAACATCTCCGCTCCAGGCACTTCGGCTAAAAAAACACAGTAGGCGTTACGGGCTGCAAAACCTGAGATTTTGTCCTTAATTGCCTGATAAACCTTATCTGCTTTTTTTTCATCGGTCTTTATAACGACTTCCTGGGCAAACAAAGTATGTTGCCATTGGTCTTGTGCCAAAATTTCCTCTGGTTTTTCCCTGCGGTAGTAACTTTCATAAATAGCAGTTAACAGACCAGGGAAACTTCCGTCATAAATATAAACAAGCATTATAATTCCCCCGTAAGGTTGGAAAGCATAACTTCACTTGGTATACTTGGTACGCTTTCATTAAACAGGCTTAGCTGTTCGTATGGACTTGAATGTTGAATTGGTTTCGGTTTAGCTATAAGATACTGACGCAAAAGTTTATTCTCCAGACTGATTTGTCCGCCATATTTACCCCGACAGGTAATAAAAAATTGAGCACGCTTCATTACAACCCCAAATTTCTTTAGATTATCAAAAGTTACGGCTCGAACCTGACGAGCGCGAATAATACGCTGAGCTGATTTAACTCCTATACCTGGAACACGCAGTAAAGTTTCATAATCAGCACGATTAATTTCAACGGGGAATAAATGTAAGTTTCTTAAAGCCCAGTTTGTCTTTGGATCAAGTTCCAGGTCAAAATTAGGCTGGGATTCGTTTAATAATTCTTCTGCTCGAAAACCGTAAAAGCGTAGGAGCCAATCGGCTTGATAAAGCCTGTGCTCTCGTAATAAGGGAGGCTGGCTTATCTGGGGCAATTTGGGATGCTCTGATACCGGTACGTATGCTGAATAGTAGACTCTTTTTAATTCGTAATTTTTATAAATTTTTTCTGAAAGTTGAAGGATATTTAAGTCGGTATCAGGTGTTGCTCCGACAATCAGTTGAGTAGTTTGTCCTGCCGGTACAAAGTGAGAAACTTTTCGACTTATTTTTCTTTCTTCTTTATGCTCATAGATTTGCAATTTGATATAATCCATAGGTCTTATAATAAGATCTTGTTTCTTCTGAGGAGCAAGGAGCTTAAGGCCAGAAGCTGAGGGAAGTTCTATGTTTACACTCATTCTGTCTACTAAACTTCCGGCTTCTTTAATTAATTCTAAGTCAGCGCCAGGAATGGCTTTGAGGTGGATGTAGCCGTTAAAGTTATGTATATTGCGGAGTTTCCGTACCGTTTCGGTTAATAATTCCATGGTATGGTTAGGGCTGGTTATTACAGCTGAACTCAAAAAAAGCCCTTCAATATAATTCCGACGGTAAAAGTTAACGGTAAGCTTCGCTACTTCATCGGGAGTGAAGTAAGCTCTGGGAATATCGTTGCTTGAACGATTAACACAATAAGCACAGTTATATATACAGTAATTAGTTAAGAGAATTTTTAAGAGGGAAATGCAACGGCCGTCCTCAGACCAACTATGACAAATACCGCTGGCATAACTGTTGCCAAGTCCTCCGGCTTTATTTTTTCGTGTACTTCCACTTGAGGAACAGGAAACATCGTATTTAGCCGCATTAGCCAAAATTTCCAGTTTTTCTAAGAGTTCCACCTAAACCACCTCCTTCAAGATGCAAGAAGCAGGAGGCAAGAGGCAAGAAGAAAACTTATTTTGTTTCTGTCTGGTCTCTTGCTTCATGAACGGAATGTCCCCAACTCATGATAGGGGACACGTCGTATGTTTACTGTAATTTTAACATATCCCTACGCATATTGGAACATATGTTCTGGCTGTGAAGATAATATATAATAAAAAGAGTAAGCCAAATGATATATTCCCTAAGAATATACTTTGGCTGAAAAAATAGTTGACAGCTTGGTCATATTTGATTAATAATTAAGTAAACTATATATAGTTCCTAGGGGAGCTGGATGAGTCCGGCTGAGAGGGAGTTCCTACTGATACTCACGACCCATGAACCTGATCTGGGTAATGCCAGCGGAGGGAGATAGGCTATTTTTATGCTTTTTCTAATGCTGCATTATTCCATAATGCAGCATTTTTTTATTAAAGCCTTATTACTTACCGTCAGGATTAGGAACTATTCTATTTTATAACAGGAGGTATAAGACAAATGAAAGGTTCTACAAAAATGTTAGTTGAGGCTGGAATACTCATTGCACTAGCCCAAATTTTAAGCTATGTCAGGGTTTATGAAGCTCCATTCGGTGGTTCTGTAACAGCAGGGAGCTTGGTACCTATTTTAATCTTTGCCATCCGTTGGGGGGTAAAACCGGGGCTTCTGGCTGGGGCAGCTTACGGGTGCTTACAATTTTTCCTTGGGCCAAAATGGTCTTGGCATATTTTATCTATTTTACTAGATTATGTTTTAGCTTTTGGTCTTTTAGGTTTAGCAGGGTTGTTTCGCAAGAGCTTGAGAGGAGTTTTAGGTGGCGTTTTCCTCGGAGTGCTAGGCAGATTTATCTCTAGTTTCTTATCTGGAGTTATCTTATTTGGACAGTATGCACCTGAAGGAATGAGCCCCTGGGTATATTCTTTTATTTACCAAGCTCAGTATCTTGTTCCCGAGCTGATTATATCCTGGATTATAGTAAGTTTACTCTATAAACCTTTACGTGAATACCTAGTAAACTAACCAAGAAGCAGAAGTTACCTGCTATATCAATCTTTCGGGTATGCCAGGAGGCGAATGGTTGTTTCGCTCTGGACGGCATCCTACGCCGTTAGCGTGAGCCAAGCTCACGACGGCTGTGGTTGCAAGTCCCGCTCCACAAAACATTCGCCGAATGAGCGGCAGCCCGCAGAAAGCAGCACCGTTGTGGCAAACTTTAAAGAGACAAGCCTTGATAATTCAAGACTGTCCCTTTATTAGTTTGGATAAGTTTTCCCGACTTTTTTATTATCTTTCTATGTACGATCACCCGAATATTACCCAGGCTACAACTAAGGCTAAAATAGTGTTGAAGGCTGTTGCAATTAAGAATACAGTAGTTGGTTTTCTGCCTAGCTGCTTAAGTTCTACGAAAGAAAGCTCCAGGCCGATACAGACAAAAGCCAGGTTAAATGCCCATTGCTGTAAATTTTTAAGTGAACTTAGCTCTGTTTTGCCAAAGAAGTTAAGAGTTGCTAAAACGGACATTACCACGAAGCCTAAAACAAACTTGGGGAAACGCTGCCAAATAATACTGGCACTTGGCTTTTCACCTTTTTCAACTTGGGTGGTAAAGTAGAACGCCAGCAGGAATGCTACTACACCGATTAAAGCATTTTGGGTCATTTTAACAACTGAGGCTATTTGAGCAGTAGTTTCGCCATGGATTGTTCCTGCTCCGACTACTGCTGCTGTGGTGTCAATATTGCCCCCAAACCATGCTCCGGCTACTTCAGGAGGTAGCCCTAACCAAGTTGCAATTACTGGCATAAAGATCATTAGCGGCAAAGCTGTAAAGATAACTAAAGCAGTAACGTAGGCAAGTTCCTGTTTCTTGGCTAAAACTGATCCTGCTGCCGCTATAGCTGCCGAAACACCACAAACTGAAATTGCAGTAGACATTACAGCCCGAAGGCTTTCAGGAAGCCCAAATTTTCCACCTAGCCACCAAGTGAAAAAGAAGACTGAAGTGATCATGATTAAGGCTTGAACAATACCCCGACTACCAATATTTAATATGGCGGCTATGTTAACGCTTGCTCCCATCAGTACTAATCCTATCTTTAAAAATAGCTCCGTACGGATAGCCGGTTTAACTAACTCTTTAGTTTTAGTAGTTGTTAGAATGATGTTCGCTCCTAACCCTAATAACGTTGCCCACAGGGGATATTCAAGGGCCTTGGCTATGTCTTTACCAAAGATAGCCACAGAATTATGGCATAAATGGTTTGTTACTATGGCCAGGATAGCGATTAACAGAGCACCCAGTAAAGTACCTATGTAACTGCTTTTAGAGGCCTGAGATGTTTCAACTTTAACATTCATGGTATTCACCTCCCTTTAATTTTTCTACCAGGGTACCGTAGGTATCACCCCTAGAAAAACGAGCAACCCTACTCCCAGGCCGATGATTACTGAAAGCCAGTCCTCATGAAGTTTCAATTTCGCTCCCTCCTTGAAATAAAAAATCTATCAACCGATAATTTAAGGTATTGAGGTCTACTCTGATTTGTGTATGTCCAAAACTTTTAGACAAAAAAAAGAGCTTAACTAATTAATTCAAGCCCTTGAACCTAATATTTTAAATATATATTGTAAAAGTTCGACATATTTAGTATACTTAAAACTGAAAAGATGTAACTTTTAAGGTTATCCCTCATATACTCCTTCCCGCTCCTCTATTATTACGAGGAGCATTTTTTTATTACTGAGGATATATATCCTTGCGGGAGCAATCATTCGCCCGCTCTTTTTCTTTTCGCAGCCCATTTCTTTTTCTTATTTTCCCATCGCTGGTAACGCCTTTTCCATTTTTGATTACGTAGCAATTGGGCGGTTGATAGACACTTATTAGAATCAGATGAAAAAGGATTATCCGGTCGTGGCAAAAGATTATTAGGATCCCGGGGGACAGTACTGTTGTCGGATGTTTGGAAGGCTTTGACAAAAAGAGCAATAACTAAATCAAGGGGTAGACTCGTTTCATTTAAAACTTCACTTACAAAGTCTAGCTTGACTGCCAAAGTAAAGATGATTAAATCGATAAGAGTGCCAGTATTATCAGCTCGGTCTAAGGCGTAGTTGATAGATTGTTGAGTTACGCCTGGAATTCTTGTTAACTCTTCGGCAGCTCCTACAAGCAAGCGATAATTATTAGTAAGGCTATTCATTACCTCTAGTAGCTCATTAACATCACGAAATAGTATAGATATGGTATCGATAGTTATATTATCCAATTGAATAGCCATGTACTGATTCCCCTTAAGAAAAAGATGCTTTTGTAAATATTATGCCAACTTTATTTAAAAGGTGAAATGAAGCAGTCGTGACTCGCCAGTCACCGACGTAATGCCTCACATTACATTTACTATCATTCCAATTCAAAATTTTATGAAGATGGGATTGGCAGCAATTACCTAAAGCAACCGGCTGTAAAACATGCTAAGATAATAACGACTAAATAAGTCAAAATATGTCACACCTGCGCTTAATTCCTCAGATTAGGGGAAACGGGGGATCCAAAATTAGGGGTGAATCCGGTTCAAGAGGCAGGAAACAAGAAGCAAGAGGCAAGATTAAAGCCCAATATTTGGCGCTTTGTCTTGTTTCCTGTTTCTGGTCTCTTGCTTCTTGAACGGTAGGGATAGCTTTCGTTCCGAACCCGTCAGCTAACCTCGTCAGCGTAGTAAAGAGAGGTGGGATGAAAATGGCTAAGTTAATTCGACCAAGCCCTTCTATGGTTAAAACTAAAAAATGACTTCGTAATTTTTATACCAGAGAGGGGAAAAAACATGATTAAAAAGATTTTAGCAGGGTTACTAAGTGTTATCTTGATGGTAGGAATCTTAACTGTATACTTACCTGCGGATGAAGCTAATGCGGCTTCTCTTTGCTACAGCAACTATCGTCAAGTTTCAACTAAAAATTTTAGCTTTCCTTTTAAACTTTTTTACCGCATAGTAAAATATCCGGCAATGGAAGTTCCTGCGGATCCGGGGACTACTCCTGAACCTGGGCCTGGAAAAGAAGTAGAACCAACTCCTCAACCAGAGCCCAAACCAGAACCAACTCCAGTACCTGAACCAAAACCAGAGCCAGAGCCCGCTCCGGAACAACCGGTACCTAACGAAGAAAACGGTCTAAATCAGTATGAATTAAAGGTAGTGGAATTGGTTAATGTTGAAAGACAAAAGAATGGTCTTAAAGAGCTAAAGATTGATCCGGAATTAGCTAAGGTTGCACGTTTAAAATCTGCTGACATGCGGGACAACAATTATTTTTCTCACCAATCCCCTACTTATGGCTCTCCTTTTGAGATGATGAAACAGTTTGGTATTAGCTACCGTACTGCAGGAGAAAATATTGCTGCAGGACAAAGAACACCGGAGGCTGTTGTTAGAGGTTGGATGAACAGCTCAGGCCATAGTGCTAACATCTTAAATCCAAACTTTACTCATATCGGTGTTGGCTATGTTGAAGGTGGCAGCTACGGTACATACTGGACTCAACAATTTATTGGTAAGTAAGAGACAAAAGACTCCGTAAAAAGACTCCGTAAATAATATCTGAACTAATAAAGGGACAGTCTTAAATTATTAAGGCTTGTCCCTTTGTTTGTATATAAACAGTATGGTAATAATAAGTACACTTTTTTCTGTTGCACAAATAATTGCGGTGCGCACTAGTAGGGAGTGTAAAAAGGGGAGTAAATGCAAGCCAGGAGGCGAATGGTTGTTCCGCTCTGGACGGCATCCTACGCCGTTACCGTGAGCAAGCTCACGACGGCTGTGGATGCAAGTCCCGCTCCACAAAACATTCGCCTCCTTGTATGCATGTTTTTGCTAAGGACTAGCTTTGGTGCCCCCTTCTGCCCATTCTTCGGCTATTAATTTACCGATTTGTTAGGTGAACGGCGGAGGTACTGCTTGGAGCGGGCCTTTAGCGGAATGAGCGTTAAACGAAGGCAGCCAAAAAAGCGTTAAGCAGGGCAAGGGTTCACTTGCAGTTTGCCCCAGGGTTTTTGCCCTGTAGCTTTTTTGGCAAGTGAGTAGCGAATGAGCGGCAGCCCGCAGAAAGCAGTACCGCAGTAGCAAAGGTAACACACATCATTCTATAAATAAGCAAATAGCGTTTTCTGCTATTTATAACTGCGTTTACTAAAGTAATAGCAAGAACAACGAAGCAATTAAAACGCCGGAAAAGGTACCTTTTGTTTGTTTTTCCATACTATAAAGTATACCTTATATGAATTAGGTGAACGCGATGAGAGGCTTAGTATGGCATTTACAGAAAATACTATTGCTTTATATCTGGAATACTTTTTTTTACTGGCGGCATAGGTATAAAAGATTAAAACTTTTTCGGTACATAATATGGAGATAGTTGGATATAAAAAAGCTCGCTTTTTTAAGCGGGTTTTTTTCTTTAAACAATCGTTCCCCCGCTTTAATTTCTTAAAGTTTTCTTAAAACTATTGAAACATACAGGAATTTCCCCCGTCTATTTAGTAATATATGCCAGAGTTTTAAAAAACTGTCCCTGCTAAAGTGCCGTTTGGGACAGCTAGTATTATAAAGGAGCAGGATAAATGATTGGTAGCATAGAGACTTGCGACTTAAAACATACTTTTAAGCTAGGTAAAATCGATGTCCCTGTACTTCATGGCATTAATTTGCAAGTAAAATCCGGCGAGTTTGTAGCTTTGTGTGGGGCCTCAGGATCTGGAAAATCCACTTTATTAAATTTAATCGCAGGATTGACCAAGCCGACCGGCGGAAAGATCATTATTAATGACACAGACATCACAAACTTAAGTGAAAATCAGCTGTGTTTGTTTAGGCAAAAAAACCTCGGATTTATCTTTCAGTCTTACAATCTCATACCAAGCTTAACAGCTCTGGAAAATGTTGAATTAACATTAATCTTTGCAGGCCTTCCACCAAGAGAGAGAAAAGAAAAAGCTCAATTCTTTTTGGAACTAGTAGGTTTGGCTGATCGTATGAACCACAAGCCTAACGAACTCAGTGGTGGGCAACAACAAAGGGTTAGCGTCGCCAGAGCTTTAGTCAATAACCCATCTGTGGTCTTAGCTGATGAGCCAACCGGTAATTTAGACAGTCATACCGGTCGGGAGATTATGAATTTAATGCGTAAGATAAACATTGAAGGGAAAAGAACCTTTTTAGTCGTAACCCATGACCTTTCCTTGGCCAGACTTGCTGATCGGGTGATATTTCTGCGCGACGGCTTGGTAGTGGAAGAGGAGGTCGTGGCATGAGGTTTCTTGATGGGATTATGTTAGTTTGGCGTAATCTTTTACGCCGTAAAAGCCGAACATTTTTAACCGCCTTAGGAGTGGCTATTGGTACTGCAGCCATAGTGGGGATGGTAGCTTTAGCTATAGGTTTAAAAGAAAATGCAGTTAGAAGTTTTGACAACTTTCAAGATATTACTGTTTTGGACATCTATCCTGGTTGGAACGAAACACCGGGACCTAATAGTCAGACGAAGCAGTTAACAGAAGATAGTGTTGCTGATCTTAAAAGGATTCCAGGGGTAGTCGGCGTTATGCCCCAAACAGGTCTTTACGGAGCACTAGAAGTTCAAATGGGACGAATGGTAGGGGAAGGCATGCAAGTCATTGGAGTGGATGCTAGGGAAGCGGAAAAATTTGATTTCCAACTGCAGGAAGGGACTTTTCTCTCAGGATCTAAAAATGAAGCGGTAATTTCTTACTTAGTACCAGATTATATGTATCAAAAACAACGTAATAGCCGGGATAATAAAGACGAGGGACATTATTACCGGGATCCTTTTCAGGAGGATAGCGGGGTTAAGCCTCGCTTAGATATGGTTAATAAGACTTTAAATTTAGTTCTTACCAGACACACCGGCGAAGACAGTCTCGAAACCAGGACTTATAAGGTTAGGGTTAAAGGCATGCTTAGTGAAGGAAAAGGTCAATGGGGACCTATCATTTACCTTCCTATGGAAATGGTACAGGAAATGAATGAATGGCTTGGCCATTCAGGGTTTGGTACAGGAGGACGCAGCCGAGGTAGAAACCATGTGGAATACGAAATGGTTCGGGTTAAAGTAGCTAGCCGAAATGAAGTAGAGCAGGTTGTAGACGGTATTAAAGCTTTAGGTTATCAAACCTGGTCACCCATGGAGGCTATTAAAGAGATAAATTCATTTTTCTTAGTTGTGCAACTTATCTTAGGCGGAATAGGTGCCATATCCTTGTTAGTTGCTTCCATTGGCATCATGAATACCATGTTCATGTCGATTTTAGAGCGAACCAAAGAAATCGGTATTATGAAAGTTTTAGGCGCTACCATACCTAGTATTCGCCAAATGTTTTTACTGGAGTCAGGCCTTATTGGTTGCCTGGGAGGCATTAGTGGCTTAATAGTTGGCTACATCTTTGCAAGCCTTGTAAATATGGCTCCTCAAAGTAATTTATTCGGTATGCCAGGTGAAGAGCTAGGTGACATAGCTGTTATTCCTCCTTGGTTAGTTTTATTTGCTTTAGGTTTCAGTATTTTTATCGGTGTGATTTCTGGATTATTGCCTGCTAATCGAGCGGCAAAGATCAGTCCATTACAAGCACTTCGACAGGAATAGGGGATGAGAAATATGAGTAAAAAAAAGAAATTAATAATTGTTGTAGGAGTAATTTTGCTTTTAGGCTGTGGGCTTTTTTACGTATACAGCCGTGGCAGTAAAAAAGAAGTTATGACCCCTGAAATGATGCCGGAATACGAAACAGTCATTGTAGAAACCGGTGATGTGGAGCGTATAGTCTATGCGACAGGTTCTATAGTTGAAGGTTCTGGTGAAGAGATAAGGCCTCAGGTAGGAGCCAAGGTTAAGGAAGTATTTGTTCAGGAAGGGCAAGAAGTTAAATCCGGAGATCTCTTATTTACCCTGGATAGTGATGAAATCTCCCTGGCTTATGCAAGAGAAAAGCTGGCTTACGAAATACAAGCAAAAGAGTATGCTAAAGAAGCAGAGCTTTCCGGCAAATCTGTAGTCACCACTCCTGTGAGTGGGGAAGTGGTTGAAGTGCTGGTTAAAACTGATGATGAGCTAGGGCCCCAAAATGCAGTAGCTAAAATTGTAAAAAATGATTCTTTTGAATTGACTGTTCCCTTTAATTCCAATGATGTTAAATTACTTAAAGTCGGTCAAAAAGTGCAAGTCTTGCTTTCCGATTATTTAAGCTACGTTGCAGCTACTATAATTGATATTGACCAAAAGGGTAGAAGCACTCAGGAGGGGGGTATAGTTTATAATGTTACTGTGGAAATACCCAACCCTGGAGCGCTAAAGGCCGGAGATAAAGGTTATGTGGAAATAGAGTCAGGTCAGCGGGTGATACGTTCTATTGGTACTAGTGAGCTTAAGATACCTGACCCTATTGAGATTAAAGCTCAAGCTAAGGGTAAAGTTGACAAGGTACTGATAGCAGTAGGGGAGCAGGTTAAAGCAGGAGAAATACTGATCCGACTAAATTCTCAACAACAGCAGGAAAGCATGGAGGAAAAAAGACTCAATTTAGAATTAGCTAAAATGAACCTGGCTTCCAAGGCTCAAGAACTGGAAAAATATCAGGTAAGAGCATCAGTAAACGGCAAAATAATAGAGTTAAATGTGGAAGCAGGTAAGGAAATTCCCAGCGATAAACCGGCTGTAGTCATTTCCAATTTGGACGGTATGAAGATGGTAATTCAAGTAGATGAAATTGATATTCCTTTAATTAGTTTAGGCCAGAAGGCAACAGTATACACTAATGCTTTTGGGGACAGAGCTTTTGAGGCTGTGGTAACGAGTATAGCCGAAAAAGGCAAGATCGAAAATAATGTGGTCACCTTTGCTACAGAACTAACTTTAGTAGAACCAGGTCCATTAAAACCGGGTATGACTGGCGATGCGGATATTAAAGTGGAACATAAGGAAAATGTGTTACGATTGCCTTTTAACGCAGTTCAAATATATGAAGAAGGCAAAGGCACAGTAATGGTTAAAGGACCTGAAGGAGAGCCTATGCCATTAGAGGTAGAAGTAGGAATTGAAGGGGTAGAATTCATTGAAATTGTTTCCGGACTAAAAGCCGGCGATGAAGTGCTGATCATGCCGGGCTATTAAAAGAAGCGCCTCTCTCAGTCACCAGTACCCGCTCTACACGGAGTCGCCAGTCCAAACTTTGGAGCATTTCTCTACGGTCAGTCACCAGTCCCCAGTCTTCAGTAAAACATGCATGGTGTTCAGTCAGGACATAGGTAACAAAAATGGTTCAAGAGATAGGTAACACTCCTCTTATACCTATTTAGAAAAGGATATCGTGCGGATGTTTGTTGAGCGGGACTAATTTCCACAGCCGTCGTGGGCTTTGCCCACGGTAACGGCGTAGGAGTTCGTCCGTAGCGAAACAAACATCCGCCCTTTACAT
>DUOV01000205.1 GCA_012838615.1 Clostridia bacterium
CAAAAACAATAATGGCAAACATGCCTCCCAAGGTATAGGCTAAAGTTTTTAATTGAGAAATAAATTTACCGTAAAGCATGTTAAACCTCCCGAAACCATAATATCTGGGCGTCTAAACAGGAAAAAAACTTTTTAAAAGCCATTACTGACAGGGTCAATTTCGTTATTTTTTCTGTTTATTCCTGCATTTAGTATAAATAATCACATTTATTTATAAAAAATTTACCTCCCGCTCACAAAACATTCGCCCACTTTCAATGTACCTAAAATACAGTTTTCTTAATCTCCGCCTTATAATACTACTTTCTTCCGACCTTGCAAAACTGCAAAGATATAATTTGCTTGTAGTTAAAAGGTAAAAAATGTAACATTTCTAAATTTTATACATTTTTTATATCTGTCAAAAAAAGGGAATTTAAAAAAGTGTGTAGAACAAATCAAAAACATGAGCAACAAAATTCGAAAAAGGAGGTTTCCCATGTTCACTAAAAAAACAAAGTGTATTTGGGCTGTGCTGGTACTCCTCATCTTCCTTTTTAGTCTAGGTTGCGGAAGTAGTGCCCCCGAAGAAAAGCAGCAGGAAAGTGAGCAAAGCCAACAAGCTGAGCAACCGGCGCCTGAAACAGAGAAGTTGAGAGTAGCGGCAGTCATTCCCGGTTCTATTAACGATGCCGGTTGGAATGCAGTTGCTTACGATGCCTTGAAAGCTATTGAGAGAGATTTCGGGGCAGAAATTAGCTATGCTGAAAGCGTACCTACCTCTGATTTTGAAGAAAGATTTCGTGCTTATGCTACTGCAGGCTACAACGTAATCATTGGACACGGTTTTGAATTTGGTGATACTGCTATGAAAGTAGCACCTGATTTTCCTGACGTGAAATTTATCATTACAAGTACTGATATTCACCAGGAACCTAACTTGGCCAGCGTTCAAACTAATAACTACGAAGGTGGTTGGGTAGTAGGTGCTATTGCCGGTATAGTCACCGAGACTAATAAGGTAGCCTATATTGGCGGAATGGACATTCCTTCCATCACTTTAGGCGGGAACGGTTTTGTTAAAGGTGCTAAATACATCAACCCGGACATCGAAGCTTTCGAAACTTATACCGGTGATTTTGAAGATGCGGCCAAAGCCAAGGAATTAATGAAGAGCTTTATTGAAAAAGGCGCTGATGTTGGTGTTGGTAACGCCGACCATGCCAGCTTAGGTCCCATCGAAGCTTGTGCCGAGGCTGGATTAAAAGCGGTAGGAATTATCGCTAATCAAAATGATATAGCTCCCGATAACGTAGTAGGTTCTGTTGAATATAGTTACGCTGTAGCTATTAAGGTCATAATCCAAGACATTCTTGATGGAAAATTCGAACCTAAATTCTACAATGGTGGTTTCAAAGACGGTGCTTTAGTCTTCTATCCTAACGATAAGGTAATGACCACCGAACAAAAAGCAAGGGTTGAAGAAATAATTAATGGTGTAATGGATGGCTCAATAGATATAGGAAAACCTGACTAAATGAAATGAAAAAGTGGGCGAAACAATCATTCGCCCACTTTTAAGCCGACTTTATAAATAATTTCCTTATGTTTAAAAGTAAGGGGTTTTATTTAATAAGACCATAGGTCTTGTTTACGCCCAAGATAAACATAATCCCTTTACCAGGCTCATCTATCTTCATTTCTTTCCTTATGGATTCAGTAATTGCTTCTGTTAGATTTTCCTCTGCTAAAATTAAGACCAGCTCTTTTTCAGGTTCGATTTCCATGGCAAACAGTTTACTGGTTTCATGATTGCCCGAACCTCTGCCGTGAATGATGGTCGCTCCCTTAGAACCTGCTTTGGTTGCAGCTTCTACTACATCTTCCGCTTTACCCCTATCAACAACTACAAAAATAGCGTCATACATTGGGCTTTCCCCACCTCTTTCTTCCTTGACATTTTTGTACCTGCAGCTGCCAACTAAATTCTTAACTGGAAGAGTAAAAGCTATACCGTGATTAGGTTTATGCAAAGCCAGTTCTTTAGCTATTACTTCTAAGGCTTTTAGCAACTCTGATTTTTCTCCCAGCATGAAGACGACTTCCTTGTGAACATCATCCAAGTCTAAAAACTTTAAAATCCGGTTGTTTACAGTACCTCTGCCTAAAAAGACAGTACCACCTGAAATGCCGTTTTTCTTGGCAATCCTTATAACTTTCCTGCCCACACCAATATTTACAATAACAGTAAGTAATTCAATTTGTACAGGATTATTCATCATGGGCAAGTACTCCTCCTTTACCGGCTTTTATTTTAAAAATTAGTCCTAAGGTTTGCAATGCTATTAACGGAGTCATGGCCACCATGGCAATGATGCCAAAACCCTCTACCATTACGTTTGCTCCCTCTATGGCTTCCGCCGCACCCTGAGCAAAAGCCAAGATAAAGGTTGCTGTCATGGGACCGGAAGCCACTCCCCCAGAATCGAAAGCCATTCCTATAAATAATTTAGGTGCTACATACATTAGACCAAGGGCTATTATATACCCGGGCAAAAGATAATGCCATAATTTAATTTCAGGAACAATAATCCTTAACATGGATAAGGCAACTGAAAAGCCGACCCCAATGGAAAGAGCAATTAAAACTAGTTTTCGCGGTACATATCCACCGGTAACATCTTCAATTTGGTGGGTAAGAACATAAACAGCCGGTTCAGCTAAGATAGTAACCAGGCCCAGACAAAATCCTGTAAGAACAAGAATAAACTTATTTTCCAGCATAGCTAATTTGTGGCCTACTATCCCACCTACATCCATAAAGCCTGCATTGACCCCAACCAGAAAAAGAACTAAGCCAACAAAAGTATAAATTAGCCCTTTGACAATTTTTCTAAAGGGTCTTTTGGTAAGTTTAAAAGAAACAAAATTAAAAATCAAAAAAAGAAGGGCAATAGGTAAAAGGGCTAGGGTTACCTCAACCAGCACAACCGGTAATTTTTCCATAAAGGGTGTAATAAGGGAAGTTTCCTGCGATATTTTGTACTCCATAGTACCCTTTAACTTATCTGACTTTGATAGTATGCTCATCATTAAAACAGAAATAATTGCTCCTGCTGAAGCTATGCCCACCAGACCGAAACTATCTTTTTCAGAAGCTTTACTATCCTTCTTTAAACTAGATACGCCCAGGGCAATAGCCAACATAAAAGGAACGGTTAAGGCACCGGTAGTAGCCCCTGAGGCATCAAAAGCAATAGCTAAAAATTCAGGTGAACTAAATAAAGCCAAAGCAAAAATCAGCAGATACGTGATGCTCAGAAATTTATATAAAGGAACATTATAGACAATTCTCAAGAAACCTAAAGCCAGCATAAGGCCTATCCCAATAGACACAACCACCACAATACTTAATTTAGATATGCCGCCAGCAGTAACAAAATCTACTTGTCCGGCCAGAATGTGAATATCAGGTTCAGCAATGTTAATAATGAAGCCAAGAAATAGCCCAACAATGCCTACTATCCAGTACTTATTTGTTTTGGCAAGGGCGGAACCCATGAATGTCCCAATAGGCGTAATTCCTATATCAACCCCAACTAAAAAGATAGCTAAGCCAAGTATGATAAATACTGCCCCTAACAAAAATCTTATTAGTAATGGAATTTCTAAAGGAGTGAAGGTGAAATTCAGAAGAAGCACAATGATTGTAATAGGAACTACAGATAATAAAACTTCTCTTAATTTTTCAATAAAAAGGCTCAAATGACCACCGCTTTCCCCGATATTCCAAAGGTTAAACCAAAATTTTCTAATTAATAAAATAATTATAACAACCCACTACCCATATCACTAGTAGAAAAAAATATTTCAGCATATTTTTTGTTTAACTAAAGTTAATTATTCTTTTTTTATAATTACTTGTAGCAAAATTAAAAGGGGCGTATTGCGCCCCAATCTATCTGATTAAACCATAAGTTTTATTTACTTCTATAACGAACATAATTCCTTTACCTGGCATATCTATCTTCATTTCTTTCCTTACAGATTCAGTAATTGCTTCTGTCAGATTCTCCTCTGCTAAAATTAAGACCAGCTCTTTTTCAGGTTCGATTTCCATGGCAAACAGTTTACTGGTTTCATGGATGCCCGAACCTCTGCCGTGAATGATGGTCGCTCCCTTAGAGCCTGCTTTAGTTGCCGCTTCTACAACATCTTCAGCTTTACCCCTGTCAACAACTACGAAAATAGCGTCATGCATTGGGTTTTCCCCACCTCTTTCTTCCTTGACATTTTGGTACCTACAGCTGCCAATCAAATTCTTAACCGAAACAGTAAAAGCTATACCATGATTAGGTTTATGAAGAGCCAGTTCACTAGCTATCGCTTCCAAAGCATTGTAAGCTTCTGACTTCTCAGCCAGCATTAAGACAATTTCTTTGCGTATATCGTCAAGGTCCAACCATTTTAAGATACGATTATTAACAGTACCTCTACCTAAAAAAACAGTTCCTCCTGAAATGCCGTTTTTCTTAGCAATTCTCAAAACCTTGCTGCCTGTGCCAAAATTTACAATAACACAAATCAACTCTATTTCAGTTTGCTTGGAACCATTAGTAAGCATTCGCTAAATTTCCTCCTCTAGCGGTTTTAGCCTTGCCTTGGCAGTTTTTGCCTTGTAAATAAGACCCACAACTTGTAAAGTAATGACCGGCATTAAAGCAACTGTAGCAATAACACCAAAGCCGTCTATCAAAACATTGGCACTTTCTACCGCATCTGCTGCGCCTTGGGTAAAAGCCAAAAGAAAAGTTGCACACATGGGACCAGAAGCTACCGCACCTGAATCGAAGGCAATACCGACAAACAACTTAGGTACCATATACATCATGCTAACAGCTATTGCATACCCGGGCAGAACATAATGCCAGAATTTAATTCCAGGAACTACTATCCTTAAAACGGATAAACCTACTGCTGAACCTACGCCAAGACAGAGGGCAACCAGCACTAGATTTCTTGGAACCGATCCTCCGGTAACATCTTCGATCTGATGAGTTAACACATAGACTGCCGGTTCAGCTAAGATAGTAACCAGACCTAAAAGAAGTCCTACAATAACTACAATTGCTTTGTTGTCTAAGGAAGCCAAATTATGACCAATGAAGCTGCCTACCTCCATAAAACCGGCATTTACCCCCCATAAGAACAGCACCAGGCCGATAAAAGTATAAGCCAGACCCTTTAAGATTCTTTTATACTTTCTTCTTGACAATTTAAAGGACAGCTTTTGAAAAATAATAAATATAAGAATGATGGGAAGTAAAGCCATTAGGACTTCGAAAACAATTCTAGGGAGTTCTGCTATAAAGGGACCTAAAATTGACATTGTTGCGGATACTTTGGAATCCAAGTCTCCGGCAACTGTATCTGCTCTGGACACTATGCCCATTACCATGACACCAAGTAATCCGCCAATACCTGATAAACCAACCAGGCCAAAGCTATCTTCTTCTGATGCTTTACTATCCTTCTTGAGACTGGAAACACCCAAGGCTAAAGCCATGATAAAAGGTACCACCAACGCCCCGGTAACAGCAGCAGATGCCTCAAAAGCAACTGCTAAAAAATTAGGTGAAGTTATCAAGCTTAACACTAAGATTATAGTGTAAATTACCGTTAATTGCTTGTATAATGGAATATTAAAAACTATTCTTAAAAACCCTGAAGCCAGTAACAATCCAACTCCTATAGAAACGCTTAAGACAATACTCAACTTAGAAATAGCCCCTCCGGTAACAAACGCTACCTGTTCGCCTAGAACCAGCAAACTTGGTTCAGCTACACAAACGATAAAACCTAGTGTTATCCCGCCTATAGCTACCAACCAAACCTTATTACTTTTAGTCAAATTAGAGCCCATTAATGAGCCTATAGGGGTAATAGCTAGGTCAATTCCCAGCAAAAATATGGTTAGCCCAAAGATTATGCAAGCTGCCCCTAATAAAAACCTTATTAGGAGAGGAGTATCAAGGGGAGTCAGGGTAAAGTTTAAAATCAGTACAATAATAACGATAGGAACTACAGACATCATTACTTCTTTCAATTTTTCGCTAATTACGTTCAAATAACCACCACTTTCCTATAAAAAAATTCCTAAGCTTATAACTACTATTATAGCAAAGATTATTAAATTTACCTTAAAATCAGCTCTGTTTCCTTAAATGTAGTTTTATTTTTATTAGCCAATTTTTCTGTTATAATGACTTTGAGATTTAACCCATAAGTTAGGAGGTTTTAAATGTTAGAAAATATTACCCCTGAAACAGCAATGCCCCTACTAAGACTATTGAGCATAGCCCTTGTTATTTTTTTGTTTTTCGTCTTATTGCGGAAAATTTTAGCAGACAAGCTAATTAAACTATTACTTAAACTATCTAAAAAAACTACAACCCACTTTGATGACTATTTAATCAAGGCTTTTGAAGTCCCACTTCAACTTTTCTTTATCTTTTTAGGACTTTATTTAGCCCTTACTTACTTACCGTTAAAACCCGGCCAAGATCTATTTGTACATAAATTGTTTCGCTCGTCCCTTATAGTCTTGCTAATAATGGGTTTTTACAGACTAGTAGGAAATGATTTGTTTTGTAGGGACATGGAAACTCGGCTTAGCATTCACCTGGATAAAATTTTGTTTCCTTTTTTATCCAAGGCATGTAAAGTGATTATCGTCCTATTAGGTGTGGCTATTATTGCTAGTGAATGGGATTATGATCTGAACGGGTTTATTGCGGGCCTGGGTATAGGGGGACTGGCGATTGCTCTGGCGGCCCAAAGCACCCTGGCCAATTTATTTGGCGGTTTAGTTATTATTACTGACAAACCTTTTTCCATTGGAGATTGGATTCAAACTCCAAGCCTGGAAGGAATGGTGGAAGATATAAATTTTAGAAGTACCAGGATCAGAACTTTTGCTGATGCTTTGGTGACTGTACCCAATTCAACTTTAGCCAACGAAGCTATCACTAACTGGAGCCGCATGGGTAGGCGAAGAATTCGCTTTAACTTAAAAGTGACTTATTCATCTTCTAGAGAAAACCTCCAAAAATGTTTGGAAAAAATCAGGACTATGCTTGCCGAACATCCTGATATAGTTAAAGAAACTATTAAAGTCTACCTTGATTCTTTTGCAGAAAACGGCTATGAGCTACTTTTCTATTTTTTTACTAAGACCACTAAGTGGGATGAATATTTACGGGTAAAAGAAGATGTTAATTTTAAGATTGCAGAGATTTTACAAGAATCCGGGGTTACCATTGCCCTACCAAGCACAAGCATCTACTTTGACCCTCAATTAGAAAGTATATCTATCTCCAATCCCCAAGAGCAGTAAGCCAAGGTGCCTTATTTTTAATTGCTTTAGGCTTAGCCTAAGCTATAATATATGGGGACTATTAATGAATGAGTTAGGAGACAGCCTAGAGCATGGAACAGACCTATACATTAAAACAAAAACTTAAACAATTTATACGGATTTTACTTCCCATCCTGGTAACTCAGGTATTACTACAAGCAATGTCTTTTTTTGACACTACTATGTCAGGTCAGGCAGGCACAGAGGATTTGGCCGGAGTAGCCATTGGTGCTAATATCTGGCTTCCCGTTCAGACAGGCCTGCATGCTGTTCTTCTGGCAATTACACCAATTGTTTCTCAACTTGTAGGTGCTAAGAAAGAAGATAAAATACCAGCTATGGTCGCCCAAGCTCTCTATTTATCCATATTTATTTCCTTACTAACCATAAGTTTAGGAGCTTTAGGACTTAAGCCTATCCTGGCTACGATGGATTTGGAAAGGGCTGTAGAAAGGATTGCTTTCCGTTATCTGGCAGCTTTAAGTATAGGTATTGTACCCTATTTTGCTTATACAGTACTTCGTGCCTTTATTGACGCTTTGGGGAAAACTAACATGACTATGCTCATAACTTTTCTCACCCTTCCTACCAATATTTTTCTTAACTACGCCTTTATTTTTGGCAAGTTTGGTTTCCCAAGACTGGGTGGGGTAGGAGCAGGCATAGCAACGTCTTTAACTTATTGGATTATTTTAATTATAACTATTACTGTAATTTTAAAAGTTGCTCCTTTTACGAGATATAAGATTTTATCCCGTTTCTACCCCATTTCCAGAGGAAAGCAATGGGAGATTATTAAGATTGGAATGCCCATGGGATTTGCTACCTGCGCGGAAACAGCTGTTTTTTCAGTAGTTACCCTGCTGATGAGTGTTTTTAATACAGCTACCATAGCAGCCCACCAGGCAGCCATGAATTTTGAAACTTTCTTTTTCATGGTTCCCCTTAGCATATCCATGGCCCTAACTATTTTAGTAGGTTTTGAGGTCGGGGCCAGAAGATTTTCGGATGCCCGAAAATATCAGCAGATTGGGTTAGGAACATCCCTAGCCTTTTCTGTTATATCCGGCCTGAGCATTTTCCTGTTAAAAGAACAGGTAGCGCTATTTTACTCAAAAGATCCTGAGGTTATAACACTAACTCAACAATTCCTAATCTATGCTGTATTTTTTCAAATGTCCGATGCCATTGCCATACCTACCCAAGGTATATTAAGAGGATATAAGGAAGTCACCATTCCTTCAATTATGGGCTTTGCCGCCCATTGGATTGTAGGACTGCCTCTTGGTTTCCTTTTAGCAAACTATACAAATTTAGGCCCCTTCGGCTATTGGATTGGGTTAATTACAGGTGTCACAAGTGCAGCTATTGGTTTGTTTAGTAGGTTGGTGTGGCTCCAGAGAAAAATACGTAAAAAAGCCTCAAGGTAAATAGTGAGTAACAGCGTGAAAGGGTAGTTTGCAACTACCCTTTAATCTTTACAAATTTATTTGACGGCAGGCATTAATCTGACTGTTAGTAGTTTATTGGTTGCTTGCCAAGGATTTTTTCTCATGCTCTCTTTGCAAGATATTTAACACCTGCTCTCTGGTAAAAGGGCCACCGTGGGCGCTGTAAAAAACGTTGGCCAGTTTAGACAATTTTTCGGCACTAGCCAGTAGAGCCTCTTCATCGTCAGTAAAATAGGCTAAACAGGGTCGACCGGTAAATGGTGACGATATAATCAAATCTCCCACTAAAGCTTCGCCAGATTCTAACACCAGAGAAAGAGAACACTCACTATGACCTGGTGTTGGTATTACTTGACCTTTAATGCCATAAGGGGTTAAGTCATATTCACGATCAACAAGAACATCAGGTTCTACAGGCTGATAGTTTTTAGGCTGGGCTAGCCTTATTCTTCTCAGCGCATTCCTGCCTAATTGATTTCTAGCCCTGATTTCAGGGTTTTGGCCAGTTCTTAAGGCCTGCAGAGCCTTTTTATGACACAAAATAGGTGCACCTGTCAATTCTTTTAACCACTTGGCATGGGCGAAATGATCATTGTGTCCATGAGTTATTAAAAGCAAACTTATGGTTCGAGGATCCAGCTGCAAATCAGCAAAAATTTTTAAGTATTTGTCTTCAGATACATTGATACCTGTGTCGACTAAAATCAGGCCTTCCTCCTGCACTAAAAAGGCGTTGGAAAAACCTAATTTCAAAGTAGTTATCTTGCTCAAATTAGTTCCCTTCTTTGCGGTGTATTAATCACTATGATCATTATTATAATTTTTATTATTTAACTGTTCAAATCTGTTATGATTAGTAAGGAACTTGTAGCTGTACAAGCATTTCTATTCTCCAAAGGAGGTTATATAATGTTAAACGATTTTAAGGCTTTTATTATGAAGGGTAATGTCTTTGACATGGCAGTTGGTGTTATTACCGGTGGAGCTTTTGGTAAAATTGTTACTTCCTTAGTAAATGATATACTTACACCTATCTTAGGGCTCCTATTAGGCGGGATAGATGTCTCCCAGTTATACTGGGCGTTAGGGGATGCCACTATTATGTACGGTGCTTTTATCCAAAGTGTAATAGATTTTTTAATTATTTCAGCTTCCATCTTCCTATTTATTCGCTTGGCTGAAAGGTTTAGAAAGAAAGAAGAGGCTGAGCCTCCAGCTGAACCTACTCCAACCAAGGAGGAGCTGCTCTTAACAGAAATTAGGGATTTACTTAAAAAGCAGGCTTAGCCTGCTTTTTAGTCCTTGGTCGTTGCAACGCCAGCGTTAGCTGGCTAGTCCTTTAGGAGTCGTTAGTCGTTAGTAGCCACTTCGTGGAGTCGCCAGTCCCCAGTCCCCAGCCCAGCTCGAAGTTTGTTCAGTCAGGACATAGGTAACAAAAATGGTTCAAGAGATAGGTAACACTCCTTTAAAATAAATAGATGAAATTACTCGTAGGAGATTTCATCTATCCCATGGAAAGAGATTTTTAACACTAATTTCGCTAAATGCCCGCAGGAAGCAGTACCATAGCGACTCCTAAAGGACTCGCACATACCGGCGCTTCGTAACGACTAAGAAGCAGACTAGGTCTCATTTTCATAAGACTAATTCATACTTAGTTTTTCAATAGCTTGTTTTTCATTTGGCAAAAAGAATATATCTTTTCCTCTATTACATTCATAAATAAAATCTTTCAAACTCTTACTTGTATATATAGAAAAATCTCCTACGATAGCTATTTTCTTTCGATAATTAATAAATTTTTGCAATATCTCCCCCGCTATCTTGGTACTTAAATCAAAAAACTCTTCACATATTGATGATTTATTTATAATCATACGACTACATCCTGTTTCATAATCTACTGTAGCAATAAAATCTAGTGCGGATTGCCCATCAGTTATCAGAATATGTTCACTATTTACAATTGCAATTTCAATATTATTCTCTTTAGCAACACTAATTTGCATATTTATCCTCCATCTCGATAAATTATTTGTTGCGTATAATACTACTAATATTCATTACAACTTACTCTGCAGATATTACGCAGTTTTCTTATTCTAGTAACATAACTAAGGGCTACCTTTTTGCATACTTCAAACTAAAATGTTGTTAATGTGATAG
>DUOV01000206.1 GCA_012838615.1 Clostridia bacterium
TTTTTATTTCCGATGGCAAAATTTCGTAATACTCCGGTTTTAGCTAAGGCGTCTGCTACAATTTTAGATACTCCACCACCAAGTATGGCCCCACTAATCATTCTGACAATAAACATGGCCACTAAAACACTGGGAGCCATGGCCCCGTAACCAAAGACAAAAAAGTCTCTCACATAGATAGCAACAGCCGCCAGAACTCCGGACAAAGCTACTGTTAACCAGTCGTACTTCTCATACTTTTTAAGAGCAAAAACTACTTCCGAAGCACCACCTTGAACGATACCGGCTACAAGAATGTTCATACCAAAAGGGCTTCCTGCCAAGATCTCAATAATTGCAGCAATAACTCCTCCAAGAAAAGAAAAACCAGGTTTGCGAATGATATACATACAAATAATTCCGGGTACAAAATACATACCATATAGAACCTCAATGCCAACAGGACCCAAAATCGGTTGTAGGGGCATGTATAAATTACTCCAAACCATTAAAAAAAGCCCTACTACCGCACTAATCATAGCAGTGACCATGATGTCTCTTGTTTTCCATCCTTTGTTCATAAGAAACCTCCTTCTTACTTATTAATCAAGCAGATTTTAACATAAGAAGGAGATTTAAGACCAATCAAATGTTTTTATGATATTGGCATTTTCTATAAATATGTTTAATGCGCTAGCTCTTTATTCTTTCAAAAAGACCCCTGCATCTTCAGGCCAAGTGAGAATTACACTATCCCCTACATTAATATTACTTTGGGAAACACCATAAAGAGGTACTAAAAGTTCTTCATTACCTTGAATTATTACCCGATAATAAGATACTTCTCCCAGGAAGGTAACGTGTTCAATCTTGGCATTAACCACATTTAAGCTTTCGACTTGGGCAACAGGCTGTGTAGCAATCTGAATATGTTCAGGTCGCAAAACAAACACGCCTTTTCCTCGAGCTTTTGTCCCCTTAGAAACCTTAAATTCCAAACCGGAATCTAATTTAAATACATTTTGACCCGATTGGTCCACCTTAAGCTCTCCGGCCAAGATGTTGGACTTGCCGATAAAGTCAGCCACGAATTTAGAGTTAGGGTTAGCATAAATCTCTTCCGGTGTCCCAATCTGTACTATTTTCCCTTTTTGCATAATTGCAATCCGGTCTGAGATAGACAAAGCCTCCTCTTGGTCATGGGTAACAAAAATAGCTGTAATCCCGACAGATTTCTGAATTTGTTGAATATGAACCCGTGTTTCAACTCTGAGTTTGGCGTCCAAATTACTTAAGGGCTCATCCAGCAATAACACCGAAGGCTTCATTACTAAAGCCCTGGCCAGAGCAATCCTTTGCTGCTGACCACCCGATAACTGTCTAATAGAACGTTTTTCTGTGCCACTTAAACCTACTACTTCAAGAATCTCTGCAACTGATTTACGAATTTCCGCCATGGGAAGTTTCTTTATTTTCAGACCAAAAGCTACGTTTTCAAACACGTTAAGATGAGGAAATAAGGCATAGTTTTGGAATACCAGCGAGGTTGGTCTTTTTTCCGGAGGCAAACCAGTCACATCCTGGTTGTCCATGATAATTACACCCTGATCTGGCTGTAAAAACCCTGATAAAATCCTTAGTAGAGTTGTTTTACCACACCCACTTGGTCCCAGCAGACAAAGCATTTCTCCGGCTTTAACCTGGAGGGATACTTCATCTACAGCCTTAACTTGGCCAAAACTTTTAGAAACGTTTCTTAACTCTACCATGGACACTAGCCATCAACTCCTATTTCTTATTGAATACTGAATTTCTCTAAACCAAAGACTTTACCAATGACAAACAATGCTCCTACCGCCATTAGAATTAGCAAGCTGGATATAGCCGTAACCGTTGGATCTAGACCATACTCCAGTTGGGAAAAGATCCTGACAGATAAAGTGATAGTTCTTCCACCGGTAATAAACATACTAACGGTAGTCTCATCAAAGGAAACTATAAAGGCAAAAATTCCTGCTACAATCAGGCCTGGTTTAATTATTGGCAAAGTAACATGTCTAAAGGTATAAAAAGCATTGGCTCCAAGGTCTCTGGCTGCCTCCTCCAAAGTAATGTCAAATCCTACTAAACTAGCTGAAATTGTTCTAACTACATACGCTGTAGTTAAGACTAAGTGAGCCAGCAAGATTCCTTTAAAGGTAGCTACCCAACCGATAGAAACTAAAAACCTTAAAATTGAGATGCCCACAATTACAGCAGGCAGCATTAGCGGTGATAAAAATAAACTTTTCATTATTTCCTTCCCGCGAAAATTGTAGCGGACTAAGGCTAGTGAAGCTAAGGTGCCACAAGTTAATGATATTACCACGCAAAGCAAGGCAATCCGTAAGCTTAAAAGAAAAGATCTAATATACTCCATTCTCTCTAAGAGACCTGAGTACCATTTAACGGAATAACCCATGGGGGGAAATGTAATCATACTGGATTGGGAAAATGAACTTAAAATAACTACAGGTAAAGGCATTATTATAAAGAGTAGAATCAGCAAATACCCAACCCTTGCCAAGTATTGGGTCAAAGGTGCTAATTTTTTAAGGAAAGACAACCAGCCAAACCCTTTACTTAATAATCGGCTAAGCGAATTAACTAGCTCATAGCGCCAATCACTAAATCTATCCCAAAATCCATAGCCATCCTGCTTGTCTATCGCCCTGGAACTACTGCTTGTAATTACTTGGCGTGCTTCCACGTTACCGGTAAATTTGGAATACAAAGTAACTAACACTATACTCACTAACAATAAGATTATGGCAACTGCAGCAGCAAAAGGCCAGTTTAAAAGCTGCATAGCTTGTTGATAAATCAGCATAGTCATAACCATGACTTTTCCGCCCCCGAGCAAACGGGGAGTTACGAAAGAACTAAAACTTAATAAAAAAACAAATAGACTACCGGCTACCACGCCTGGCATACTTAGTGGAAAAATTATTTTCCAAAAAGCAGTAAAAGCATTACAACCTAAATCCCTGGCAGCCTCCTGTAAGGAAAAGTTAATGTTTGACAGCACGCTACTTATTGATAAAATCATGTACGGCATAAAGACCTGAGTCAACCCTATTACTATACCTAATTCACCAGGTATAAAATCAATTTTGGGAACACCAAACAGGCCTAAAAGTTGGTTTATGGGACCGTGACGTCCAAGCATAATCATCAGTCCCAAAGTACGAGCCACTACGTTGGTTAGTAGTGGGGTGAGTACTATGGCCAGCAGAATATTACGAACTTTACTTGAGCTTCTGGCTAAAAGAAGGGCTATAGGATAACCTAGCGCTAAGGAAAGTAAAGTAGATAATGAAGCCACCTTTATTGTTGTATATAAAACTTCAGCGTAGTAAGGATCAAAAAAGCGGGCGTAATTTTCCAAGGTAAAAGTCTGTTTCATAATCCCGCTTCCTGGGATGCCTTGATAAAAACTAATTATAAATAGCAAGATTAACGGTATAAAGTAACCAAACAAGAGGATAAGCAAGCCGGGCCCAAGGAGACCCCCTAGCAGGACAGAGTTTTTTCTAGTAGTCTTACCGCTCATGCGTTACCTCCTTATAAGTCAGGGGAGGGTTACCCCTCCCCATAAAAAATGCTTAGTTTAGGATTTCCCTGTTCCAGCGTTCAGCCCAGTCAGCCTGATTGGCACTAATAGTTTCATCATCTAAAACTGTCAGTTTACTTACCTGCTCCTCGCCATAAGGCATTTTAGCTGCTAATTCATCATCTAAAACTACAGTCTTATTAGTGGGTGCATAAAATAGTTCTCTGGCATACGCCTCTTGGGCTGCCTGACTTAAATGATAATTGATAAATATTTCTGCTAAGTCAACATTTTTTGAGCCCTTGACTATTGCAGCAGAGTTCATAGCAAGCGGGGCGCCCTCTTCCGGCATAACGAAATCGACTTTTCCGCCTTGATCTTTATACTCATAGACATAGCCATGAATTTGTGGGGTAAACCAAACATCACCTTGCTGGAAGGCCAAATTAGTCTCGTCAATTCCTGAAAGAATAGCTGGGTATGGCTTCAACTGTTTTAGGGCTTCAAAGCCTGGATCAATATTGCTTTCATCCCCACCATGAACTCTGGCAGCCATAACTAAAAATCCTGTGCCTTGAGTACCTGGGAAGACAAAGGGGGCAACTTTACCTTTATATTCGGGTTTCCAAAGATCTTTCCAGCTTGTGGGAGCTGTATCAACAGTTTCAGTATTATACATAATCCCTATGGCCATAATGGAAACGCCGTAAGCACCCGCTGCTTTGGCTTGTTCGTAAAGGTTGTTATACTCAGGTACGCCATCTGGGTTAGGTGGTAAAATCAGCCCATCCTTAGCAGCCTGAATGGTCTGCCCCATCCCTAAATAAACTATATCCATAGTAGGATTGTCCTTTTCAGCATATAACCTAGCAAAACGGTCTGAAGAGCCTCCCAATACCAATTCAACTGTTGCACCGGTTTCCT
This sequence comes from Clostridia bacterium, assembly GCA_012838615.1. Taxonomy (GTDB): domain Bacteria; phylum Bacillota; class DUOV01; order DUOV01; family Zhaonellaceae; genus DUOV01. The sequence goes on from DUOV01000206.1 coordinate 4,496, forward strand.
CTTCAAAAGGTTTGATTACATATTCTCTGACCAAATCCTCTTGAGGACCTCCCCAAATACCGACCACTAAAGTTCTGCCTTCACCAATTTTAGCAGCCGGTTCAGGGGTACTAGGGGTTTCTGCTGGTTCTTCAGGTTCACTTGATTGACCTCCCCCACCACAACCGGTTACAAAAACTACCATCATCACTAAACAAAGAAACACCGCCAGGATCTTTCTTTTTAGCATTAGTAAGCCTCCTTTTTTAATTAAAAATTAGGAACTTTTTTCTACTAAATAACCACCTCCAGACTAAATTAAATTAACAGCTACTGCTGTCTTTCACGATTACCTCATTAACCTAATTTTGTATTCAAACTTATCACTTCGGTAAAAACCTTCTGCATACTCAATAGGTTCTTCCTTATTATTAAAAGTACTGTAACAAACCATGATGGTAGGTGTACCTGGCTTTATTTCGAGCAACTCTGCTACTTCTTCAGAAGCTTCTGAGGCAAAAATTGTCCTTTCGCTGTAATAGATATTTATGTTATACTTCTCCTCAAGCAATTGGAATAGGGAACCAGTATAATCATCAAATTCAGTAGGACCAATGTCAGCTCGTAAATAAGTATGAAATAAGGCAATAGGTTCCTCCTCAACCAACCGCAGCCTTTTAATGTATAAAACTTCCACACCTTCTTTTACCTGCAGGTGATTAGCAATTCTATTAGGAGCAATTATTTTAGCAACTTCTAAAACCTTGGTCTTGACTGTAAACCCTTGTTCTGCAAACTTTTCAGTAAAACTTTGTAATCTTGCAGTATTTTCCGCCATTCTTTTCTTACAGACAATTGTTCCTATCCCTTGTTTTTTTTGCAGTATACCTTCGAAGACTAGTCCCTCAATAGCTTTGCGTACAGTAACCCTGCTTACCGAATACAAATCTTGAAGTTCCCTTTCTGTAGGTATCATCTCATTAACCTTATATACGCCACTCTCGATATCTTTCTTAATATCCTCTTGCAACTGAAAATACAAAGGAGAAGGATCGTTTGGATTTAATTTTTTCACTTTATCACCCAAATAAAATTTTATACATAACTAAAGATAATAATGTAATAACGTAATGATGTAGTAATGAATTTATTATAATGTACAATCATTTCAGAAAACTGTCAATAGTTTATAATAAATTTAACATTTCCGCACTTTTATACTTTCTTTATTTTATTAATAATTCCTTCCTGTAATAACCAGTAGAGGAAATATTTGTTCCGACATTGTTTCCATTCAACTGTTAATAGGGTAATTAATAGCTTGAGTTTAGTCAGTCAAATCGCAGCTTATCTTCAACAATGATGAATGTATAGGCGCTTTGCTGAGTTGAAAAAGCTTGATAGAGATGTAAGACTTGACGCTTTTTGAGGCAGGTTAACGGAAAAGGCGCATAATTCAGTTGGTCTTTCATAATTGCAAAGAAATAATTAGTGTTACAAAAGCCAGGCATTTAGTCTTAAATGACCTGGCTAAAAACTGTTGTTATTAATGAAGCAATAATTAAAATTTATTGTCATATGGGTCAGGCCCATAACGCTTTCCAACATCTAAAGCTGATATTTTCTGCATATCTTCACGACTGATTTCAAAATCAAAGATATCTATATTTTCTTTCATACGACTCTCCTTCTCTGTCCTGGGAATAGTGGAAACATTTTGCTGAATATCCCAGCGAAGAACAATCTGTGCAGGAGTTTTTCCATACTTTTGCCCCAATTCTTGTAAAATTGAAATTGTTACGGCTTTCCCAAGCATAAGCGGGGACCATGCCTCTACCAAAATATTTTCCTTTTTACAATATCCTAATAAATCTGGTTGTACCAAATGTGGATGAAACTCAACCTGGTTCACATGAGGTTTAATATTACAGCCTGGCAAAAAATCCCTTAAATGCTCAAGCATAAAATTGGATACTCCAATAGACTTGATGAGACCTTCATCATATAGCTTTTCCAAAGCTCGCCAGTTTTCCCTACTATGCTCCTTCGGATAGTGAAGCAAATATAAATCTATATATTCTGTGTTTAAATTTTTTAGCGAGTTATCAAAAGCCTTTAAGGTATCGTCATAAGTTTTTACGGTTGTCCATAATTTAGTTGTCAAAAATATCTCATTTCTGGGAATACCACTTTCTCTTATTGCGATACCTACACTTTTTTCGTTATTATAAGCTGAAGCAGTATCTATATGCCGATAGCCCGTTTCAAGGGCTTTTAAAACAGTATTAACAGTACCTTCCCCATCCTCTAAAGACCAAGTTCCAAAACCAATTGGCGGCAGAGAAACGCCATTTGCCAACAAAAACTTATCCATTATGCACTCCTCCATTACTTCCAAGGATCTAATACTACCTTACCGCAATTCTTACTGGAACAAACAGCAAGTGCTTCATTCATTTGAGACATAGGAAAACGATGGGTAATCATTTTTTCTACAGAAGGGCAATTTTTAATCATTTCCATCATTTTATGAATCCCGCTCATGTTAAAATGCCATTGTCCTACAATGGTAATTCCTTTTTGAATCAAATTTACAAATACATTATTAATTACAATCTCTTTTGCTTCACCAATAATGGCCATTTTACCTAGCCGCTTAATTGTATTTAGTCCGGTATTAAATCCGCCTTTCGTTCCGGAAGTTTCCAGAACAACATTAACACCTTTTCCTTGGGTAAATTCAAAGATTTTTTCGTTTATGTCTTTATCCATAGCATCAAGAACTAAATCAGCCCCCAAATCAGAAGCCAATTTACGCCTGTATTGGATAGCATCTACGCTAATCACTTTCGCCCCGCGGTACTTTGCATTGATGATTCCACCAAGGCCTACCGGACCGGCACCAGTTATGAGTACCGTATCAAAGCTGTTGACAGGAAATCTTTCCAGAGCTCCAAACGTAGGACCAAGGCCACAACACGCCATTGCTGCTACATCATAAGAAACGCATAATAAAGGGAGAAAGTACCCATAATGCTACTAATCCCAGAATGGCGCGCCCAACTACAGATCCACCAATCCAGGCAGGAAGAGTAGCATATAGCCAAAATCCAGGTGCATTTTGCCCTGTAAATACATACCAGGCACTCCATAAAGACCCAATCACACTATTAAGAAATGCGCCAAAAACCAAAAAGACTATAATACTTTTTAAATCGCGGCACCTAGGATCACACTTAAAGAGGCGGAACCCAATCATTGGCATCGTAATTTCATGAATTGTAGCAATCTGTAGCAATAATACCATTGATATAGGCAAGCCTCCTATAGAGTTTCCGATAATCATACCAATCATGGAACCTAGCACGCCCCAAACACCAAACCACAGACCGGCTACTACATAAAGACTAACTGCAATATTTAAACTTACAATAGACGCTGAAATAGAAAAGCCCAACATACATATAGTTTGAAGTACAGCAATAACTCCAGCCCAAACAGCTGCTGTTACAATATGAATTGTCGTTGGAGTTGGTAAGCTTTCTACAACTCTTTCAGTCATATTAGTGTTGAGTTCTGTACTCACACTTTACACCTCCCATAATTTTAAAAAACCCTTAATGTTCTGATACTGCTTATCTGCCCTTCTTTTTTTAAACTCTTCTGTCCTTTACAATGCTATTAAGTTAACCCTCTACCCTCCTTTCCTTGTAAATTATCTACGTCTCTTGCATAAATAAAACATCATTTGATGTTCCTTCGACCGACCCACTTATTTATGAAAAA
>DUOV01000207.1 GCA_012838615.1 Clostridia bacterium
ATATCACAATAAAAGTTTGCAATTATCACAGCTTAGGTCAAGCCCTTCAACATATAATTAGCCTAAGTTAAAAAAAGGAGGAAGAACCATAATGAGTAAATGCCAATCTTGCCCTAGTGCTACCTCATGTGGGGCATCAGCCCACGCCAGCGTTAATCAAATGCATGAGAGGACCAAAGAATTAGGAGTAACAACTGTTTTTGACCGCTATCAGCAACAACAACCTCAGTGCGGCTTTGGGATGCAGGGAATTTGCTGTCAGCTTTGCAGCCACGGTCCCTGTCGAATAACTGCTAAGGCTCCCCAAGGAATCTGCGGCGCAACAGCCGATACTATTGTGGCTCGAAACCTAGTCAGACTTGAATCCCATGGCATAGCAGCCTATACCCATCATTTGGAAGAAATCATTAAAACTATTAAGGCTACAGCTCAAGGTAAAACCCCTTATAAAATCGGTGACGAAAATAAACTTCGAGACATTGCCGGGCTTGTCGGTCTAGATACTTCTAAACCAACCAACCAGTTAGCAGAAGAATTGGCAGATGTGATGCTACAAGAAATGCGTAAAGGTTCTGATGAACCTTTGGCCCTGGTTAAATTACTCGCTCCTAAAACTCGCTTAGAAGCTTGGGAAAAGTTAGGCATTATGCCAGGGGGTCCTTTATCAGAATTAAGGGATGCCATGACTAAAACTATGTCCAATATTAATACTGATCCAATAGACCTATTACTAACAGCTTTAAGATTATCTTTATCAACAGGTTATATGGGTCTTATTGGCACCATTACTTTGCAGGACATTTTACTGGGTACGCCAAGTTTAACCACCAGTCAAGCAGATTTAGGTATCCTTGATCCTGAAACAGTTAACATAGTAGCTCACGGCCACGTACCTTTAGTCGCAACTGCTGTTATTCAAGCCAGCCAATCTGAAGAAATGCAAGAGTTGGCTCGCCAAGCCGGTGCAAGAGGAATTAAAGTTTATGGTTCCATGTGTACCGGTCAGGAGCTAATGCAAAGAGGAGCCAGTTCAGCTCAGGGGTTTGCTGGTCAGTTAGGAAACTGGATTACTCAGGAATTTATGATTGCCACCGGTGCGGTTGATCTGGTGATGATGGATATGAACTGTTCCATCCCCGGTATGAAAGCTGTAGCTGATAAATTCCATACCAAACTAGTTTCTGTAGATCGTATTTTAAGAATGGCCGGTGTTCAGGACCACGTAGATTACGAGCCGGAAAAAGCGGCCGAACAAGCTAAAGAGTTAGTCAAAATGGCTATCGAACAATTTAAGCAGAGGGATGCTTCCAAAGTACAGATACCTAAGGGTAATGCCCCTGCAGTAGCCGGCTTTTCAGTTGAAACAATCCTTGGGGCCCTTGGGGGCAGTTTAGATCCTCTTTTAGACGCAGTTAAGCAAGGAGCCATAAAAGGAATTGCAGCAGTAGTAGGTTGTACTAATAATAGAAACGGCCATGATGGGCAAGGTCTTACCATAATGAAAGAGCTAATTAAAAATGATGTATTAGTAATTGCAGCCGGATGCATGAGTAGTGCAGCTCAAATAGAATATCTCCAAACTCCTGAAGCAGCAGAGGAAGCTGGGGATGGTCTAAAAGCTGTTTGTAGGATGTTAGGCATACCGCCAGTATTAAACTTTGGTTCATGTGTAGATATAGGACGGATTGGTGTAGCAGTAACAGCTATAGCAAACGCCTTAGGAGTTGATCCCAGCCAGTTACCGGTTGTAGCTTCAGCACCAGAATATTTAGAGCAAAAAGCCGTAGCAGATGGTGTTTTTGCCGTAGCTTTTGGCCTCTTAACTCACATTGGGCCTGTACCGCCTGTAACGGGTAGTGCTTTAGTAACTAAAGTCTTAACAGAGGACGTTGAAAGTTTGGTAGGTGGAAAAGTCTTAGTGGAAGAAGATCCTTACAAAGCGGCTGAAAAAATGTTACAGCATATTGAGCAAAAGCGCCAAGGTTTAGGGATATAAGTATCTCCTAAATAAAAGTGAGGAGGATCTATATGAAAGAGATTTTTGTAGATTTAACTAAATGTGTTGGTTGCCTAACCTGTACCTTGGCATGTGCAGCTGAGCACTCCGAATCAGGAGATATTGTAGGTGCTATGTTGGAACAGGTCACACCTAGGATTTCGGTAGAATCGGTAGGGGGCAAACCTGTGCCACTAATGTGTCGTCATTGCCAAGAACCGGCTTGTGTAGATGCCTGTATGACAGGAGCAATGCAAAAAGATAAAGAAACTGGCATTGTTACTAATGAAGGTCATACTCAAAAATGTGTAGGTTGCTGGATGTGTATAATGGCTTGTCCTTATGGCGTTATAACCCCAATTGATAATGGGGAGGTCAAAATAGCCTTAAAATGCGATAGATGTAAAGGTAAAGAAGTTCCCGCTTGTGTTGCTTCTTGTCCTCAGGGTGCTCTAATCTTCGATGAGGTGGAAATTATAGCAGAATATAAGCAGAAACAAGGGGCAGCAATTCAAGCCCAAGTTATATAAAAGGGGGCTGCCACATGAAATACGTTATTATTGGTAATAGCGCAGCCGGAATAAAATGCGCTGAAACTATTAGAGAAAATGACAATAGCGGAGAAATAGTGATTCTAACAGATGAAATCTACCCTGCTTACTCCAGGTGCCTTTTACCAGATTATTTAGCTGGAGAACTTGATGAAAATTCCTTGGCAATTAGGGAACTGGATTTTTATAGAAAAAACAACATTACAGTACAATATGGCGTAAAGGCAACGAAAATCAAACCGGAAAGCAAAGAGATAGTGCTGGATAATGCACAAATTGTAAGTTTTGATAAACTTCTTATTGCTACCGGCAGTAGAAGCTTAATGCCTCCAATTCCAGGGTTAGATGGAGAAAACATTTTTGGCTTTAGAACTTTACAGGATGTAAAGCACATTTTACATGTACTTCCCACAGTACGCCGGGCCGTCATTATTGGTGGAGGGTTTGTAGGGTTGGAAGCTGCCTATGCTATATACGGTAAAGGTATAGAAGTTACAGTAGTTGAGCGACTGTCCCAAATACTGCCCAGTCAATTTGATGGAAAGGCAGCCCAAATTCTACACAGGGATATGCAGCAAGAAGGAATACGTATTATTACGGGAAATGGCATTAAAGAAATCTTAAACCCAACCTTATGGCAAAAGCTCTTTGGTAAAAAGGGTAAAGGGGTGCTCTTAGATAACGGAGAAACCTTACAATGTGAATTGATTATTGTAGCAGCCGGTACAAAACCCAATACCGAGGTAACTCAAGGAACTGCTATAAAAGTAGCAAGGGGCATTATTGTCGATGAATACATGGAAACTGCCGAGAAAGATATATACGCCGCTGGTGACGTTGTGGAAACTGTTGATGCTGTAACAGGTAAACGTCAGTTATCACCTATCTGGCCAAATGCGGTCGTCCAGGGAAGAATTGCAGGGCTAAATATGGCAGGAGTCACTACTCCCTACACGGCTCTTATCGGTATGCAAAATGCAGTTGAGTTTAGAGAAGTACCGGCTATGGCAGCAGGCATAACTGAACCTGAAACAAATGATGAAGTAATTGTTGTAGAGAAAGAAAGGCAAAACAAATATAAGAAGTTTGTTATTAGAGACGGAAAACTAATTGGGATGATCTTGGTAGGAGATATTAGGCAGGCTGGAGTCTATAATGCTCTGATTAAAAATAGAATTGATATTTCCAGAACAAAAGAATATTTGAGCCGGGATGATTTTAATTTTGGCTACTTTTTAGCTTCCGGTGTCTATTGTTAAACTTTAGCTATATAGGGAGATTGGATACGTCAATCTCCCTTTTATTATCTAAATAATAAAAATATGGAAGAAAGAGGAAGGATTATCAGTTGCTTTAGTTGAATAAACTTTTATCCGATGACATAGCAGTCGTAAGTCCCCGTTTTCTGTAGGGGTACTAGCTGTCCTTAAGGACGTTGTCGTGAGGTTGGTTATGTTCTTGGGTGATTTCTGGTTGGGGGAGGTTGGGCTATGGAAAGGGATATGCTCTTAAAGGAAAAACCATTTTCTTATCCAGGTTTTAAGGAGAAAATGGAGTTTTTTAAAGGAAAGGGGATTTCCATAATAACAGCTAAGGATGTGGTGGATTTTCCTGAAGAGGGAACCCATGCCCATAGCTCTTACGAATTTGTGTTTCCCTATATCACACTAGAGTCTGCTTGGGCTGGAAGCAAGAAAATGAGTTTTGAGCAGAATAGGCTTATTCCTATCAATTCCGAACAGGAACACGGTCCTGCCCGTCCCTTGGAAGGTTGTAATATCTTGAGCGTAGAAGTAGAGAAGGAGTTTTTAACGGAACTTGCCGAGGAAATTTATGGAAAGAGGGAAGTTTGTTTTAAGAACGACAACTATAGATTTGATAGTACGATAAAAAATTACATTGATAACTTTATAGAGGAATTCAAGAATGGGCAGAGTGGAAGTGAGTTTATCCTGCAAAGTTTAGCAGTACAAATTACAGTTTATATGTTTAGACACCTCAGAAGTAATCTGTCCGCAGACTCAAGTTACAACCATTGCGGGAAGGAAAATATCAATAAGGTTATTGACTATTTTATGGAATGCTATAATAAAGAATATTCTTTGGACGAAGTTGCGAAACTGGCCAATCTGAGTCCCTATTATTTTATTAAAGTTTTTAAAAACCAAACAGGTAAAACTCCCTATGAGTTTCTGCAAGATGTTAAAATTGCCAAAGCTTGTTCTTTGCTAAGAAAAAGCAACTATACAATTACAGAAATCTGTTTTCTTTGCGGTTTTAGCAATTCTAGTCACTTTGCTAATGTATTTAAAAGAAGAATGGGTATATCCCCCTCAGAATTTCGTAAGAGTTTTATCAAACTCAAATAAATCGCCATAGGCGATTTTTTTATATAAGTAAGCATAAACCTTCCGGAAAGCAATATTTGAAAGAAACAAAGCAATATAAGAAAAGATTTTATAAATTCTATATGTTTAAATTAAAGTGGTGTCAAATAAATTTCGGGAGGTCGGGTTTTAATGGCTAAAGTAAGTAAAATGCTTACTGTACCGCTTGCTTTAACAATTCTTATGGCACTTCTATTTAGTTTCCCTAATCTGCCTGTGTTAGCAGCTGAAAGCGGGAAGTTAGTAGCCTATTACAAATTTGACGGAGATTTAACAGATTCTTCGGGACAAGGAAATAATGGAGTAGCTAAGGGAACCGGGGATATTACTTTTAAGGATGCTAAAGTAGGAAAGGGCGCAGTATTTAACGGTTCCAACTATATTGAAGTAGCGGATAGTGATTCATTGGACTTAAATGACGGCTTTACTTTTGCTACTTGGATATATAAAGAGGAACAGGACGAACTGCAAATTCCTATATTCACTAAAGGTCAATCAGACGACTTTTTCAGTCATTCCTACAGGTATTTACTAGGTTATGGAGGTAGCTATCCTAGTATATCCATAGTGGCAGAAAATGAAAGTGATTATGAGGAATTCAACTCGGATACAGTAGTAGGTACTCAAAACTGGACTCACATCGCGGTAACCTGGGATGGGGTAAACGTCAAGTTTTATAAAAACGGTGTTTTGACTGATAATAAACAAACTGAGTACGTAGATACCATTTTACATTCTGCTCAAAATCTGGTAATAGGTATGGATCCAGTTGACGGAACAGAATTTTTTAAAGGAGTTATGGATGAACTGCGCATCTATAACTATGCTTTAGCTGACAAAGATATAAAAGCTTTAGCTGAGGCCAAGGCTCCGGTAGTAGAACAACCCGAGAAACCTGTAACCCCTCCAACTACATCAAATGGGTCTACAGTTAATGTACAAGGTTTGGTAGCAAGCTTTAGCTTTGATAGCAATTTAAACGATTCTTCCCCATACGGCAATAATGGAGTAGCTAAAGGAACCGGGGACATAACTTTCAAGGATGCTAAAGTAGGAAAGGGCGCAGTATTTAACGGTTCCAACTATATTGAAGTAGCGGATGATGATTCATTGGACTTAAATGACGCTTTTACTTTTGCTACCTGGATATATAAAGAGGAACAGGACGAACTGCAAATTCCTATATTCACTAAAGGTCAATCAGATGACTTTTTCAGTCATTCATATAGGTATTTCCTAGGTTATGGGGGCGCAGCCCCGAGTATATCCTTAGTGGCGGAAAACGAAAGCGATTGTGATGAACTCAACTCAGATACTCAGGTAGGTGCCCAAAACTGGACTCACATTGCGGTAACCTGGGATGGGTTAAACGTCAGGTTTTATAAAAACGGTGTTTTGACTGATAATAAACAAACTGAGAATGTAGATACCATTTTACATTCTGCTCAAAATCTGGTAATAGGTATGGACCCTGTTGATGGCACAGAATTTTTTAAAGGAGTTATGGATGAACTGCATATTTATAATAGAGCCCTTAGTGACGGAGAAATAAAAGCTTTAGCAGTAGGAGGCAGTTCTGCAGGACAGCCTCAACCCAGTTCAGGTGTCAATAAGACAATTATTTTAGAAGTTAATAATCCTATGATGACGGTTAATGGAGTAGTAAGAGAAGTTGATCCAGGTGTAGGTACTTCACCAGTAGTAATAAAAGGTAGAGCGATGCTACCAATTAGATCAATCGTAGATGTTATAGGCGGAAGTATTAGTTTTGATGCCAAAGAGCAGAAAACAACTATTGAAGCAGGTGGAGATGTGATTGAATTCTGGGCAGGGAGAAACACTTATCGGGTAAATGGCGTAGAAAAAACGACCGACGCTCCGCCAACTGTAATGAAAGGTAGAACCTTCTTGCCTCTAAGGACTGCAACCGAGAATTTAGGAGCAACCCTGGGGTGGGATAGTGCTAACCAAAGAATAACTATCGAATTTAAATAAAAGAATTTTTCGAGAAAAGTTAGTTTGGTGGTAACAACCACAAACTAACTTTTTTGTTACTATAAAAACTTTCTTTGTCCTTTTTAAGAGCAATCGTAGTTAAGTTGGTGACAAATTGGCTTAATATAGCATCCATTCCTTATGGCTTGTTTTAAGTAAAAGTTTACCATGGGTTTACAATGTTAGTGTCAATAATAGTTCGCAAAAACCATCCAAGAACTCTGAATGGTAAGTGACAGTTTAATATTTTAAAGGCTTTGTCGGGAGTCAAGGGCATGCGAAGCATGATCATCGAAGGCGAAGCCGCA
>DUOV01000021.1 GCA_012838615.1 Clostridia bacterium
CAATTTAACTCCCCAGGCTATAGTAGAAGCCGTAAAAAAGATAATGGAGCAAAAGTAGGACTGGTATTTCAGTCCTTTTTTGTTGCGGTTTTTCAAAGTAGAGGGAGCAGGCGAATGATTGTTCCGCTCTGGACGAACTCCTACGCCGTTACCGCAAGCTAAGCTTGCGACGGCTGTGGAAATTAGTCCCGCTTCACAAAGCATTCGCCTGCTTTTAGTTTTAAGAAAGATTTATACTTTTGCAGCTTTGCAAAGTTGGCAGAAGCAGGCAAATAATTGTTCAGCTGAGTAGACAATTATTTACAAATTGATCATTTTAAACAGGAATTTAGAGTGCTGTGTCGAATGGTAGAAAAGATATAGCTATTTAGTCTAATTATTGTGGATAGAAGAGGCATAAAAACAGGGGGTTAACATGATCCAGCTACTAAACGTATCAAAGATCTATCCAAATAAAGTACAAGCCTTAAATGACTTGACGGTTAAGATAGATAGAGGGGAATTTGTTTTTTTGGTCGGACCTAGTGGAGCAGGAAAATCCACTTTTATAAAATTGTTAATTCGAGAAGAGCTTCCCACCAAAGGGCAGATCCTGGTGGGGGGAAAAAGCATTCTTCGCTTACGCAAGTCGGAAGTTGCCAAACTTCGTCGTAATATTGGCATAGTTTTTCAGGATTTTCGTCTACTTACCGACAGGACTGTATTTGAAAATGTAGCTTTTGCTATGGAAGTTCTCGAGCACTCCAAAAAAGAAATCAGGGCCAGGGTCCCTTCCGTATTAGAAATGGTAGGTTTAGACGGGAAAGGAGAATATTTTCCTCATCAGCTTTCAGGGGGAGAGCAACAACGGGTAGCTATTGCCCGGGCTATAGTCAATGGCCCCAGACTTCTCATAGCCGATGAACCTACAGGAAACCTTGATCCGGAAACATCTTGGGAAATCATGGAATTATTAAACGACATCAATAGGCGGGGAACTACGGTACTTATGGCTACTCATGCCCGAAGTATTGTTAACAAAATGCGTAAACGAGTTATCGCCTTGGAACAGGGTCGGGTTGTTCGGGATGAAGAAGAGGGGGGTTACGGCTATGAAAGTTAGGACTGTTGGCTACTTTTTTAAACAGGCCTTTAAATCCATGTGGCGTAACGGCTGGATGGGTGTGGCAGCTGTAACTACCGTGGCCATTACTCTTTTAATTGTAGGTATTTTCACCTTACTGGTGATTAACGCTGATTTTATTGCTACAGATTTAGAATCTGATGTAGAAATCATTGCCTATATGGACGTGGAAGCAAGTCGAAGTGAAGTGTTGGAGGTTGAGGAACAAATACAGGCCATCCGGGGAGTGACTGAAGTCAAGCTTGTTACTAAAGAAGAAGGACTAGAAATTCTTAACAAAAAATTTGGTCAGGATTATGACTTGCTTTCTTCTTTAGGGGGAGTGAACCCTTTGCCTGATTTGTACAGGGTTAAAGCAGACAGTCCAGAAAATGTAGAGCCTGTGGCTAAAACCCTGGAGCGGGTAGCTCATGTTGATAAGGTCGATTACGGCCAAGACGTAATAGATAAGCTTTTTGCAGTTATTCGCTGGGTTAGGCTAATTGGTGCAGGACTGGTTTTACTCCTTGGCCTAGGTGCAATTTTCTTAGTAGCTACAACTATTCGCTTAACTGTCTTTGCCCGACGCAAAGAAATTCAAATCATGAAATATATAGGTGCTACAGATTGGTTTATTCGCTGGCCTTTCTTTATTGAAGGGATGGTTCTTGGCTTTATTGGGGCCATGCTAGCCGGCGTAGTATTATATTTCACTTATGATTTTCTGGTAACTAATATTCGCTTCAGCTTAACATTCATTCCCTTAATTAGTGATATGGGCCTGATCATGAAGATTTTAGGTTCTTTGCTGGTTGCGGGAACTTTTGTAGGTGCCTTGGGAAGTCTTATTTCTGTCAGGCGGTTTTTACAAGTCTAAGGAGGAGAGGAAGTATGGGGCAGGGATTTATAAAAAGACTTTTGCCAGGTTTTCTGGTTCTGGCTGTTTTCGCTGTAGCAGTTCTACCTGTTTACGGCGATGAGTTAAGTGACTTAAGGAAACTGCAAGAGAAAACAAATAAAGAAATTCAGACTTACCGAAGCATTATCAAAGAAAAAGACAGGGAACTACGGAGTCTCACGGATCAGTTAAGGGAATTAGATGAGGATATAGCTGCTATCGAAAAAGATTTAAGTGCTTTGGAAGAAGAGTTAGTAATAGCTCAGGAAAAAGTTGGCCAAGCGGAAATAAAACTACAGGAGGCTGAAGCTTCTTTAGCCGAAAGGAACGAGATATTTACTAACCGTTTAGTTGAAATATACTGTAGTGGTGATCTTAATTATTTAGAAGTATTATTAAGCTCGACTGACTTTACTGATTTTTTAGTACGCTATGAACTCTTGTCCAAGATTGCTGATCAGGATATTAAGCTGTTAGAGGAGATTGAAGCCCAGAAGGCAGAAATTGAAGCAACTAAAGCAGAGTTGGAAGCTCATCGGGACGAAATCATAGATGTTAAGGCTAAAACAGAAGAAAAGAAAGCAAA
>DUOV01000208.1 GCA_012838615.1 Clostridia bacterium
ATTTTTCTGGCCCTGTTAGAACAAAAAGAAGGCTTAGTACCTCGTATTTTGACAAGACTGGAAGTACCCATTGATAGTTTAACGTTAGATGTTAGACGTTTAGTTGAAAGAAAACCAAAAGTATCAGGTTCAGGTCGTGAGCTTGGTAAACTTTATATTACTGCTGTCCTAAACCATGTATTGCTTAAGGCGGAAGAAGTAGCTCAAAGGTTTAAAGATGAATATATCTCTGTGGAACATATTTTTTTGGCTCTCTTAGAACAACCCAAATCGCCTTTAACAAGTCTCTGGCAAAAATACGACATTAAGACAGACAGGGTTTTGAAAGCCCTGACCAGCATTAGGGGTAATCAAAAAGTGGTCAGTCCAAACCCTGAAGATACTTATGAAGCTCTTGTTAAATATGGACATGATCTGGTAAAAGAAGCCAAGGCTAATAAGCTTGATCCTGTCATTGGCCGGGATGAGGAAATCAGGCATGTGATCCGTATTTTATCCCGCAAGACTAAAAATAATCCTGTTTTGATCGGGGAACCTGGAGTAGGCAAAACAGCCATTGCGGAAGGTCTGGCTCAACGGATTGTGAGGGGAGATGTTCCAGAAAGCCTTAAAAACAAAAAAATTTTTGCTCTGGACATGGGAGCTTTATTGGCAGGAGCCAAATATCGTGGTGAATTTGAGGAAAGACTGAAAGCAGTTTTACAGGAAGTAAAAAATGCCGAAGGAGAAATACTGCTATTTATTGATGAGATTCATACTATTGTAGGGGCCGGCAAAGCAGAAGGATCTATGGATGCAGGTAACATGTTAAAGCCTATGTTGGCAAGGGGTGAGCTTCATTGTATTGGAGCCACTACCTTAGATGAGTACCGAAAGTACATTGAAAAAGATCCGGCTTTAGAAAGAAGATTTCAACCTGTCTTAGTTGAGGAACCGACGGTAGAAGATACTATTTCAATTTTACGAGGACTAAAGGAAAGATACGAAGTATTTCACGGTGTAAAGATTCATGATAATGCTCTTGTTTCGGCAGCAGTCCTCTCCCACCGTTATATTACTGACCGTTTCTTACCTGACAAAGCCATTGATTTGGTAGATGAGGCTTGTGCCATGATTAGGACTGAAATTGATTCCATGCCTGCTGAGTTGGATGCAATTTCCAGACGAATTATGCAGCTGGAAATTGAAGAAGCGGCCTTAAGCAAGGAAAAAGACAAAGTAAGTCAGGAGCGGCTGGACAACATAAGACGGGAACTCTCTGAGTTGAAAGAAGAGTTTGCTGAAATGAAAATTGGCTGGGAAAACGAAAAACAGGCTTTACAAGAGTTGCGCCGCCAAAAAGAAGAGCTGGAAAAATTACATCAAGCAATTGAGCGAGCTGAAAGAGAATACGACTTAAACAAAGCAGCTGAACTTAAATACGGCAAATTGCCGGTCTTGGAGAAAAAAATCCAAGAAGCAGAAGAAAAAATGCAGGTTAAGAAAACTGAGGGAACCGGCCTATTACGGGAAGAAGTAAATCAGGATGAGATTGCCCGTATCATATCAAGATGGACGAGGATTCCTTTAGAAAAACTGGTAGAAGGGGAAAGACAAAAACTTTTAGATTTAGATAAAAGTTTGAAGCAACGGGTAATTGGTCAAGATGAAGCAGTAGAAAAGGTTAGCGATGCTATATTGCGGGCCAGAGCAGGCATAAAAGATCCCAAAAGACCTATCGGTTCTTTCTTATTCCTAGGGCCTACCGGCGTGGGCAAAACGGAGTTAGCCAAAAGTATCGCTAACAAACTTTTTGACTCGGAAGATAATATGGTTCGCTTAGATATGAGCGAATATATGGAAAAACACGCTGTTTCCAAAATGATTGGTGCTCCTCCCGGTTATGTGGGTTATGAAGAGGGAGGCCAGTTAACGGAAGCTGTTCGGCGCAAGCCTTATTCAGTAATTTTATTCGACGAAATAGAAAAGGCTCATCCAGATGTGTTTAACATTTTATTGCAAGTCCTAGATGACGGTAGGATAACTGATTCTCATGGCCGAACGGTTGATTTTAAAAATACTATTCTAATAATGACTTCTAATATTGGTTCTACCATTTTACTAGAAGGCCTAAGTCAATCCGGAGAGCTTACCGATTCGATAAGGGAAGAAGTAGGGAATGAATTACGTTCTCATTTCAGGCCTGAGTTTTTAAACAGAATTGACGATCTTGTACTTTTTAAACCTTTAACCATAGTAGAAATAACAAAGATTGTAGACCTGTTGATAGCAGAACTTAAAGGTAGACTTATAGATAAAAGAATTGAGATTAGTTTAACTTCCAAGGCTAAAAAGCATCTGGCCCAGGAAGGATATGATCCAGTTTATGGTGCAAGACCGCTAAAACGGTTTATACAGCGACATTTAGAAACTTTACTGGCTAAAGCAATTATTGCAGGTGAAATTCAGGAAGGAGCTAAAGTAACGGTGGACTATGATGAAACCGGTTTAAAGCTGGAAATAAAAAATCAGTAAACTTGCTAGGACCAGGGTCTTAATTTTAAGCAAAAAAATTTGGACTAAAGAAGGTTTTTTGATGTTTAAAGAATAATCATGTCTAGATGTGAAGTTAACTATTTTCCAGAACATATTGTAGGAGGGGGTGTTCTGATGCTCAAGACATGGTTTGTTGCTTTAAGACCCTGGTCTTTTACAGCTTCTTTAATTCCTGTAAGTTTGGGAGCTATTCTGGCTTGGAATGAAGGTTACTTCCATCCATTACTGTTTGTTTTATCATTAATAGGTGGGGTAGCCATGCATGCCGGTACCAATTTAATCAACACCTACGGTGATTATTTATCAGGGGTAGATACGGAAGAATCAGCCCCTACTTGTCCTCAGTTAGTAAAAAATATACTTAAGCCCGAAGATATGAGGCTGGTGGGTATAGGTTTTTTCATTTTTACCATTGCCATTGGTCTTTATCTCATAAAGGTAAGGGGTATGCTCTTACTTCTAATTGGATTTTTAGGGATTATAGGGGGATACGGCTACACTTTAGGTATAGCCTATAAATACAAAGGTTTAGGAGTTTTTTTAGTATTTATTCTTATGGGCCCCATGATGGTATGGGGTGCTTATTTTGTTCAAACAGGAGTTAGCAGTTGGCTGCCGGTATGGGCTTCCTTACCGATAGGGTTTTTAGTTTCGGCTATTATGCACGGTAATGATTTTCGGGATATTGATTACGATCGTCAAGCCGGTATCAAAACCTTAGCCATTTTTTTGGATAAAGAAAATAGTGCTAAGTTTTATTGTTTCTTAAATCTTGCGCCGGTTGTGTCGATAGTTGTTTTAGTAGGTTTAAGGATACTTCCTTTTATTGCTCTTTTGCCTTTGCTTTTATTGCCTCAAATCAGGCAAATAATTATGGACATCAAAGCAGCAGGGCAAGGTGATCGGAAAAAACTAGGCGCTTTAGAACAAGCTTCCGCTCAGCTGCATTTTACCTTTGGAAGTTTGTTTGTAGTTGCTATGCTGATAAATTTGGCATTATAAGTTGAGAGGCGTGAGAAAAATTATCAGAGATAATCAGGCAGTAGGTACGATTTTTTTAGCCGGTATATTTTGGTTTATTATATTTCGCTGGCAAATTTTTAATTTTTGGCTGGCGATGAGTATTGCTGTTACCATCTTAAGCTCTTTGGCCATTCTTTGGGGAGCTAGCCCTATCCGCCGTGAAGATCTTAACTTAAAGGCCGTTTTAAAGGGAATTATTTCCGCTTTTTTGCTGTATGGAATATTTTACTTGGGAAATGTTTTTTCCCGCTTGTTATTTGATTTTGCAGGTTCCCAGATAGTTTCTATTTATGGAATACGTAAGGAAGGGGCAACTCTACCCATTTTTTTGGTTCTCTTTTTTATTACCAGTCCGGGAGAAGAAATATTTTGGCGGGGGTTTTTACAAAGATGGGCCATGGATAAGTATGGCAGATTTAAAGGTTTTTTGCTGGCTTCCCTAATTTATGCTGCCGTACATATTGTTTCCGGCAATTTTATGTTGGTGATGGCTGCTTTGGTTGCCGGTTTATTTTGGGGACTTATGTATTTAATGGAGGAAAATATTGTTTCCCTGATTATATCCCATGCTTTATGGACGGTTGGTATCTTTTTGTTCTTTCCTGTGGCTTAGAAAAGGTTAGTTAAGAGAGTGGGCAGAAAAAAAGCCTCCCTCTTTTTTAAAAAGTTATCCTCAGAATTCCCTAAATTACTAGTGACAGATGGGCCACTATTCACTATAATTGTTTAGAAATTGAGAATATCATGCAAGTGTATCGATACAAATGTTTAATTCTGAGGAGTGTTATGATGGAAGCAGGAAAATTAGATGCTACAAACCTAGAAAATAAAGTATTCCCTTTTACAGGAAAAAAAAGAGCTGAAGTGGTTTTAAGAGCGGCTATAGGTGAAGATTCGGCAGCTATAGAATTAGATGATTGGTGCTGCGTTTTTTCCTCTGACCCTATAACAGGAGCCATTACTGAAAATGGCTGGTTAGCTGTTCATGTAGCTTGCAATGATGTTGTTGCCAACGGCGCCGAGCCGGTAGGGGTAATGATAACCGTTTTAATGCCTGAAAAAACAAGTGCTGAAGACGTAGAAAAAGTCATGAAATCCGCCCATGAGGCAGCCCTAGAACTGGGCATAGAGATTATGGGGGGACATACCGAATTTACTTATGGCTTAGACCAACCGGTTATTTGCACTACTGCCATCGGCAAAGTAAAAAAAGACAAGCTCATAACTTCTGCAGGTGCAAAACCTGGAGATGATATTGTCATAACCAAAGCTGTTGGTTTAGAGGGAACGGCTATTTTGGCTTTAGATTACGAGGAGCAACTAAAAGGTTTGGTTGCTGAAAAGTATTTGGCAAAAGCTAAAACATTTTTACAACTTATAAGTGTAGTTCCGGAAGGAAGAATTGCTTCAGCTCTAGGCGCAACGGCTATGCATGACATTACGGAAGGCGGGTTACTCGGGGCTTTATATGAAATAGCTGAAGCATCAGGAGTAGGAATAGAAGTTGATGCCAAATCTATTCCTATATGGCCTGAAACAAAGACCATTGCCGAGGCTTTAAAGATTGATCCCTTTAAACTTATTTCCAGCGGTTCTATGTTAATAACCGTTCCTGAGGGTGACAAATTAGTTGCCAAATTAAAAGAGGCAGGTATTAATGGGGCGGTTATAGGAAAAGTAACTTCCGGCAGGCAAAAAAAACTTATAGCTACCGAAAAAGTAGTAGAAATCACTAAACCGGAAGGCGACGAATTGTGGCGGGCGAAAAAAATGTTAGATAAATAATTGAACTTGGCTTTTGGCGGGTGTTCATAAGGATACTTTGTGAACCGCCTAAAAATGCGGGGTATAAGGCGGACAGTTTCGGCTGTCCGCCTTTTGCTATGCCTTAAATTGCAGCTGGCAGCTCATCATCAAACAGCA
>DUOV01000209.1 GCA_012838615.1 Clostridia bacterium
CATCTTGGGCTTGTTTTTTTGTATTGTATTCCCTGGTTACTTCCGGCACATAGTCTTTACCGTATTGTTCTAGTATAAAATTACGTGCTTCTTCCTGAGCTTCAGCCGAAATTCTCGTAGAATCTGTTCTTAGATAAGTTATAAGCCCCACAATGCCCTGCTTTTTATCAAGTTCTATTCCTTCGTAAAGCTGTTGGGCCAACATCATAGTCTTTTTTACTGTAAAATTCAATTTTTTATTTGCCTCTTGCTGTAAACTACTAGTTGTAAAAGGGGCAGCTGGATTTCGCTTCTTCTCTTTTTTCTTAACTGAGCTTACTAAAAATTTTTGTCCCTGAAGCTCTTTTACAACATTATCCTTTTCCTCGGCAGAACTAATTTTTATAGGAACATTTTTTATTTTTATTAGTTTAGCTTCAAATTGAGAATCAGGTTCCTTTTTTAATATTGCACCAATAGTCCAAAATTCTTCAGGAATAAATTCGCTTATTTCGTCCTCTCTGTCGCAAATTAACCTTACAGCTACAGATTGAACCCTGCCCGCACTCAGCCCCTTCTTAACTTTTTTCCATAGTAGTGGACTTAGACTATAACCTACAAGTCTGTCAAGAATTCTACGGGCTTGTTGGGCATCAACCCGATTCATATCTATCTTTCTCGGTTCTTTAATAGCTTTTTGGATAGCATTTTTTGTAATCTCATTAAATTCTATTCGACAATTAGAGTTGGGATCGATTTCTAATAACTGCTGAAGGTGCCAAGCTATAGCTTCACCTTCCCTATCAGGGTCGGTTGCAAGTAAAATAGCTTTACTTTTTTTAGCAGCCGCTTTTAGTTCTTTAACTAAACTGCCTTTACCCCTTATGGTAATATATTTAGGTTTAAAACCGTTATTTACATCAACGCCCCATTGGCTTTTAGGCAAATCTCGCACATGACCCATTGAAGATTTTACGATATATTTTCTACTTCCTAAAAACCTACTTATTGTTTTAGCTTTGGCAGGCGATTCAACAATCACTAACACGTTTGACAAAATTAGATCACTCCAAGACAACTCGTTGATTTATTGAAAAGTATTAATGTATTTTTGCCCAGGTAATTGTTTTATTATCCCTTTTATTTCTAAAACTGTCAACTGACTTATTACCAATTCAGGCTTAAGACCTGTTTTTCTTATTATTTCTTCTAAAGTTATGGGCTCAGTCGAGAAAAATTGAACAATACTTCTCTGAACAGGGCACAACTCCATCTTTTCCTTAGGTTCTACCTTACTTGTTATTGAAAGACCATATTCCTCTAAAATATCATTAGCATTTTGAACCAACTTTGCTCCCTGCTGAATCAGGCTATTAGTTCCTTTACTATAAGGGCTGAGTATTGAACCAGGTACAGCAAAAACATCCCGCCCTTGCTGCAAGGCCAATTCGGCAGTAATCAAAGACCCGCTTTTCTGAGCTGCTTCCACGACAATCACCCCGTCGGAAAGCCCACTAATTATGCGATTCCTGCGGGGAAAATTTTTAGCCTCGGGAGGCATTTCAGGAGCGAATTCAGAAACAACCACTCCACTTAAACGTATTTTATTGTAAAGTTTTTTATTTTCAGGCGGGTATACAATATCTATTCCACAGCCAAGAACGGCGATTGTTTCCCCCTGAGCTTTTATGGCGCCCCTATGTGCCCAACTGTCTATCCCTCTTGCCATACCGCTCACTATAGCAAAACCAGCCTTTGCTAAATCAAAAGCTATTTTTTCAGCAATTTGTTGTCCATGGATGGTAGCTTTGCGAGACCCTACTATTGCTAAACTTTTACTTTTTAAACTAGCTATGTTTCCCCGGTAGTAAAGAAGCGGTGGACAAGAATAAATATTTTTCAGTTTATCAGGATATTCTTTATCTTGTATGGTTACGATACTAATATTGTATTTACTTAACTTTTTAAATGACTCTTCTAGATTAAATTGTTTTTTCCAGGCTATTAATTGGTCAACAAGACAAACTTTTTTCTTGAAAAAATCATATAAATCTGCAGGAGTTGCATTCCATACTTGTTTGGGCGTCTCAAAATGATTAAGTAAGCGGTTGTAGGTTTGGGGACCTAGTCCAGGAACCATATTTAAGGCATGCCAATATATTTTATCATCCATTTGCAAAACCTCAAATTGTTTTTGTCTCTCATTCGAGAAGAAAAATTGGTTTTCCTCCTTTTTAATTATAAAAGGTTAATTAGTTCCTGTTTATTATTATTCATGACATTATAATAGTTTGAGTAATTATTCTAAGCAAGGCAGAACATTTAAGAAAATCTAACATTACAGCTTCTGGTTTAGCTAAGTGAGCAACTTTAGAAAACCAAGGATGCAACTCAATGCCCCCTTGGTTTTCTAGTCAAAAAAGTGAAAGCGTTACCATTGGACACTCTTTTTGAATAGGGTATGAACTATTCGGCAATATTATAATAATAATTTAAGAAAGAGCTTTTTATAGGGCCAAGGTTTGACCAATAAACTTTTTCTAGATTGCCCCAAAAGCTATTATCAGATTATCATTTTATTAAGAGTCTTACTCATTTTATTTCTGAATATTACTGTTTGAAACAAGTTGACTTTCAGCCAGGGACATCAATCTTTTTACCATTGTCCCACCAACTTTGCCACAATTTTTTGCTGATAGTTCACCCCAATAATCTTCACTTCCCTGATAAACAGGTAATCCTAATTCTGCAGCTATTTCATATTTCATATTATCTAAGGCTTGGTGGGCTTCAGGAACTAATTGTTTTCTTTTCTTCCGGCCTTTTGCCAAATCAAACACCTCCCAAAATTATTAGAGAAAACACTTACTAGTATTTTGACCAATAATATTACAAACATAATATAAAAAAAATAGCATTTAAGATATTTTAAAGTCATTTTGCAAAAAAAATCAGGCAATCTACCTTTCCAGGGGTCATGCCTTCACTCTATTACAGCCTCTAGCATATTTATCTAATCAACAAGACTTTCTTCTCCTTCTAGGTAATCAATAAACTGTTTTGCCAGACGACCGGATCGGCCACTATGACGCAGCTCCCACTGGGTTGCCATTTTTTCAAGTTTCTTTGGATCAATAGTCAATTGTCTTTGTTTAGCAAGCTCCTTTACAATATGAAGGTACAGCACTTGATCTGGTGATTGGAAAGCTACTTGTAAACCGAATCGATCAGCTAAAGACATTTTTTCTTCTATAGTATCGCGCTTATGTATGTCATCTTCACGTTGGGTAAAACTTTCTCTTATTATATGTCTACGGTTGGAGGTAGCATATACTAAAACATTAGCAGGCCTTGCCTCCAACCCTCCTTCAAAGGCTCCTTTTAAAGCTTTGTATTCTACCTCGTGTTCCTCGAAAGATAAATCATCAAGAAATATTAGAAATTTATAGGGCAAGACTGATAACTGCCTAACTATAACAGGAAAATCACATATATAATTTTTTTTAAGTTCAATGATTCTTAAACCTAAATGGCTATATTCATTCACTAAAGCTTTTACCGTGGAAGATTTACCAGTACCTCTATCGCCATATAAAAGGACATTGTTAGCCGGGTAACCTTTTAGGAATTTAATAGTATTTAAGATTACTTTTTGCCGTTCTTTCTCATAGCCGATAAGTTGTAAAAAAGTTACCTTATCCTGATTTATAACGCCACAAAATCTTTCAGCCCTACCATCCCAGTACAAGGCGTGATACTTGCCAAATAGACCAACCCCAAGCTTTTTATAGTGCAACAAAAATAAATTTAATTCCTTAGTCCAGTCTTTTCCACTAAGCATATATTCGACTAATTCTAATGTTAGCTTATGATGTTTAATAAAATTTTTCGGCCCTACCTGAAGATTTTCCCAGCTTAATAAAGGAAATTTGTCGTTTATTGATACCAATTTTTCAAGGTTAAAAAGTTCCTCTAAGATGATTAGATCATGGCATAAGGCTTTACGCCATGAATCGCTCAAATTTTGACCGCTAATAGTTCCTTGTCTGGTCACAGGGTTGTCATCCCATATAATTAAATTAATAAGATGATTTTTCCAGGCATTTGGTGTGTAAAATCTATCAGTTTCATGAGCGGCTAATAGTTCCCAATACAGTTTTCCAAAATTGCCAGCCTCAAGACTATCCTCCGCACTTATAAAATCAAGCAAACTTAAAATAACAGGATCTTCTAATACATTGCGGAAAACTGCTAATTCTTTAATTTTCTCCTTTAAATATTTTAATTTATTTTCTGTTTCCATGGTCAACTACCTCATTAAAAAGTGATTTAGAACAAAATAACCCTCGCTTATTATCCTACAATATTTTAAAGTAGTTAAAACAATTTAAGTAAAATTCTGTCGAACTGCATCATAGATCAAAATACCAGCAGCAACTCCTGCATTTAGAGACTCAACATCGCCAAGCATAGGAATTTTTATTATAAGGTCTGCATTCTTTTTAAATAGTTGAGATGGACCACTATTTTCATTGCCTATTACTAAAGCAACTGGTTGTTTTAAATCTGCTTCGTAATACATTATTTGACCTTCTAAATCGCCAACAACAATTCGATAACCATTTAGTTTTAATAGCTCTACAAAAGATCCGCTGTTTTCTACTGATAAAACTGGAAGAAAAAATATGCCACCCATACTTGCCCTTACTACTTTCGGATTATATATATCTACACTACCTTTTGTAACAACCAAACAACTTGCACCTGCAGCAGCTGTAGTTCGTATAATAGTTCCTAAATTACCAGGATCTTGAACACTATCTGCAACAACTATAAATTGGGGCGATGAAGTCAAAAAAGTTTCGAGAATATGTTTTTTTTGTCTAACTATAACCATTACACCTTGCGTATTTTCAGTTAAAGCTAATTCTTGGAAAAGACTATCTTCCACTTCCATAAGTGGAACACTTTTGTCAACCTTGGACAGTAGCCTTTTCGCTTCTGTTTTTGTTTTAAAAACTGAGTTAATTAATATGGCTTGTAATGTATAGTCTGATCTTAGAACGTCTTCTAAACTACGAACCCCTTCAGCAATAAATAAACCTGTTTTTTCCCTCTGTTTTCTCTGGTTTAGCTGACGAGCTAATTTTATAAATCTATTATCTTTGGAAAAAATCTTTTTCATCTTAACTATTACTCCTCTTGGTAAGACACTTACTTCGAGAAACTGACAAATTTTCTACTATTATTCTTTTATTATAACCTAATCATAAGAACCTGACATGTTAATATACTTAAAAAGGTGACCTAACGGTCACCTTTAAGAGTTCAATTGCTGCTTAGCAACATCGATTAAATTATTAAATGCTTGTGTATCGTTAACAGCTAAGTCAGCAAGCATTTTTCTATTAATCTCAACGCCGGCTTGCTTTAAACCACTAATAAATCTATTGTAAGATAAACCTTGCATTCTTGCAGCAGCGTTTATCCTAGTAATCCAAAGCTTTCTAAAATCGCCTTTTCGTTTTTTTCTATGAGCATACGCATATGCTAAAGATCTCATAACCTGTTGGTTAGCCGGACGGAAAAGTTTTGATTTTGCACCCCTATATCCTTTGGCTAGCTTAAGTATCTTTTTGTGACGACGATGAGCTGTAACGCCCCTTTTAATGCGAGCCATGATTAAACCTCCTTTTAATTCTAGAATTTATGCATAGGGCAATAACTTTGTAATACGCTTCTGATCTGATTTTGAGATCAAGGTAGCTTTTCTTAATTTACGTTTTCTTTTAGGGGACTTTTTTTCTAAAATATGGCTTTTGTATGCATGATATCTTTTGAACTTGCCGCTTCCTGTAATCTTAAATCTTTTAGCAGCACCCCGGTGGGTTTTCATTTTTGGCATAACGGTGACCTCCTAATTGATTATGGTTAAAAATCTATTCATGTTTAGGTGATAAGATCATTGTCATATTTCTGCCCTCAACATTTGGTAACTTCTCAACTACAGCAATATCACTTAATTGATTAGCAAGTTTGAGACATATAGCCTTGCCAAGTTCAGCATGAGAAATTTCACGCCCCCGGAACATAACAGTAACTTTAACTCTGTCCCCGTCTTTTAAAAACCTAATAGCATTCCTAGCTTTTACCTGAAAGTCGTGTTCTTCAATACCCAAGCGAAATTTAACTTCCTTCACGTTAATAACTTTTTGCTTCTTGCGCGCCTCTTTTTCCCTCTTACTTTGTTCAAAACGATATTTACCGTAATCGATTATTCGACATACAGGTGGTTTCGCGGCAGGAGCAACCTCAACTAAATCCAAGCCTTGTTCCTGTGCGATTCTTAATGCTTCTTTGACAGGTACAATTCCTAACTGTTCTCCATCTGTTGAAATTAAACGAACCTCCCGAGCGCGAATTTCCTCATTTACTCTCAAATCTTTACTAATAACTTTTCACCTCCAAAAGCTTAACATCCATAAAAAAACGGATGCATAAAAGCATCCGCATGGCAAACAACATAATGTTTTCCTATTAACCTTATGTGCCTGAGCAATAAGGTGAGAAGCGGATAGCTTCTACTTGTAACCTGACATCATAAAGTATAGCAAATAATTTGTTTAAGTTCAACTATACTTTTCTAATTTCTTTATATATTTTGTGATAATGAGTCTAAGAAAAAGTTTAATGGAGCAGTTTTTATAAAATAAAAGGTAACCAACTCACAACTTGCTACTACATTCTATACAAGTTTTTCCGAAATTTCCTCGGTAATCTTGTTTACAAATTCCGAAACTGTGCTAGAACCTATATCACCTTCAGCACGTTTTCGAATAGATACTTTCCCCTCCTCCGTTTCTTTATCACCGATCACCAACATATACGGTATTTTTTCTAGTTGGGCTTCCCTTATTTTATATCCAATTTTTTCGCTACGGTAATCTACCTCAGATCTAATTCCTCCAGACACGAGCCTTTTCTTTAATTCTTCCGCATATTCATGCTGACGATCTGTTATTGGTAGTATCTTAACTTGAACTGGTGCTAACCAAACAGGAAATGCTCCTGCATAATGCTCAATTAAAATTCCAATAAATCTTTCAATACTGCCTAAGATAGCTCTGTGTATAACAACAGGTCGATGTTTTTGTCCATCTTCTCCAATGTAAGTCAGATCAAATTTTTCAGGCATTTGAAAATCCAACTGTATGGTTCCACATTGCCAATCACGGCCTATCGAATCCTCTAAGTGAAAATCAATTTTAGGTCCATAAAAAGCCCCGTCACCCTCATTAACAGTATAATCAATTTCTTTTTCTTCAAGGGCTTGTCGCAAAGCATCAGTAGCTTGTTCCCAAATCTCATCTGACCCCATGGCTTTTTCTGGTTTAGTTGATAGCTCCACACGATATTTGAATCCAAAAATGCTATATATATAGTCAACTAAACTAATTACATTTTTAATTTCTTCAGTTATTTGGGAAGGAAGCATAAAGATATGAGCATCATCTTGGGTAAAAGATCTAACTCTCATTAAACCGTGTAAAACCCCTGACTTTTCATGTCTATGAACTAGACCCATTTCTGCCATCCGTATTGGAAAATCTCGGTAACTATGCTGTTCTGTTTTAAAAACTAACATAGCACCCGGACAATTCATTGGTTTTATCGCATAATCGATCTCATCAATTTTTGTAAAATACATATTTTCTTTATAATGATCCCAATGACCTGATCTTTCCCACAAAGAACGATTTAAGATAACAGGAGTTTTAATTTCTAAATAGCCCCATTTACGATGAACCTCCCGCCAAAAATCTTCTACTTGGTTTCTTAACACCATTCCTTTGGGATGGAAAAAGGGAAAACCAGGACCTTCTTCCTGAATGGAAAACAACCCTAACTGAGTTCCTAATTTTCTATGGTCTCTTTTTTTCGCTTCCTCTAATTTAGCTAAATACTCATCAAGTTGAGATTTTTTTGCAAAGGAAGTGCCGTAAATCCTTTGTAACATCTTATTCTTTTCACTACCACGCCAATAGGCACCGGCTAAATTCATAAGTTTAATAGCCTTAATTTTTCCGGTTGAGGGGACATGAGGACCAGCACACAAATCTAAAAAATCCCCTTGTTTGTAAATACTGATAATAGCATCTTTTGGTAATTCCCTAATTAACTCTACTTTATACTTTTCTCCTGACTTTTCAAATAATTGCAAAGCCTCCTCACGAGGAACTTCTTGTCTTTCGAAAGGATAATCAGCTTTTATAATCTTATTCATTTCTTTTTCAATAAGTTCTAGATCTTCTGGAGTAAAAACATGTTCGGTATCAAAATCGTAATAATAACCATTGGAAATAGAAGGGCCAATGCCAAACTTTACATCTGGAAAAAGATGTTGAACAGCTTGAGCTAAAATATGAGCACTACTATGACGGTAAGCTTCTTTTCCTTCGTCATCATCAAATGTATAAATTTCCAACTCCCCATCTTGCTCCAACTTAGCGGAAAGATCCACAATCTTACCGTTCCATTTAGCAACAAGGGCTTCCTTCCCTAACCTTTGGCTTATAGCCTTTGCCACTTCCTGAATAGTTGTACCTTTAGTAAATTCTTTTATTAGACCATTTTTTAACGTTACTTTAATACTTTCCACACTCACCCATCTCCTGTTTTGAAAATAATAAA
The DNA here is from genome assembly GCA_012838615.1 of Clostridia bacterium. Taxonomy (GTDB): domain Bacteria; phylum Bacillota; class DUOV01; order DUOV01; family Zhaonellaceae; genus DUOV01. The sequence goes on from DUOV01000209.1 coordinate 8,671, forward strand.
TTACTACATAACTTAAATATAAAATAAAAACAACCTATCTCCTGTAAGAGACGGTTGTCCCGCGGTTCCACTCTTCTTAGAAAAGACAAACTTTTCTCACTCCAAGCCCTAACGCAGCTAACGCCAAAACATACTCTTATTTCTGCTTTGGAACTCCAGGGTGGTCTTCACTTTGTTTCAACTTAAAGAATACTTTCAGCCTAGGTATTCTCTCTCTAATAAGTAAAAACAAGTTACTCTCCCTATCCTCGTCATTTACTTTTTTATGCTTATTTAATTATAGCCTCCCCGTAAAAGTGTGTCAAATCAAAAAGTATTCAAATAAAAACTGATAATTAATTGAACGAGCCCAATCATAAAACCCAAAACCCCACCTAATATTTCGATGTGGCGCAGTTCCCGTTTCGCTATACTTAGTATTATATGTTCTAAGCTAGTCCAGTCCATGTCATTTATTTTTTGCTGAATTATTTCAGCAAAACTAAAACTTTGTTTAAGCTCTGAAGAAATATCTATCCTGAATTGTTCAAGTAAGCCAGGTAACTCACTTGCCAGTACATCGGTAATTAAGGAAGCAATTATTTCTTTAATTGCATTGGGAATAAAATGGGGAATCCTATGTAAAATAGTCTGTTTTAAAATAGGGCTAAGTACCCCAACAGTTTTATCCAAGAATTTACTAGTTTTTAGTAATTGTAAGATATCGTCTATAGATATTAATTCCTCTTCAATAACTTGTCCAATGGACTGGGCTATTTCTGCCTTTCTCTTTGGTATCAAGCCCTGAATAGAGTAATTAAGCAAGGGCAACTTAATTGGTTCATAGGGCCTAAATAATAATTTTATCGCTAATACATTTGTAATCCAGCCAATTATTGCTCCAATAAGCGGGATGGAAAGGTAGGATATTAATACCATTATTTAAACCTCTTTTTCATGAACTAATAAAAATATAGCAAATTCTCGCCGAATTCACAAATAGCACCTTGTTAAAGTAACCTACTAAAAAGAACCCAAAAGGGTTCTTCCTCAAAATTCAAAGTTTAAATTTTTACACTTGGGACAGCCCTCACATATGGTTACTCTGTCACCGAATACATTTTGTATTGTGTTTATTACATTTTTTGTCTGATAACATTTAACTGTGTGTAAAATTATTTGTCTTGGAGCAATTGTTATGAGAGCACTAATAAGAAGATCTTCATAGTTTATTTCGCTAGTTGGCAAATCAAAGATTAAGCCTTCCAAATATTCATTACTGATTACATTTTGATTACCATCATACAAAGTAAATAAGCCGGAGGGTTTCAATAAAACATGAACCAATTCAGCTCTCGGATCTTGAATATCTACAAAATATCTAAGTAACCGAATGAACTCGTTATATTCTTTCTCCATTAAAAAATCTTCTACTGCTCTATCAACAACGTCTTCCAGATCACTTAAGTATTCTTTTAAGCGGAATTTAATAAAACCATCGATAATTAAATCATCATTATTTTCAAGATAATCAATGACTTTAAAAAGTATTTTATTTTTTCTCTGGATACTATTATCTAGCCTTAGCATTTCTAAAGTTTTTTCCAAAATAATGTTCTTTTCTTCGTTTGTAAAGTAATGATAATTATTTTTTATAATTCTGCTAACAAGTTTTTCTTCCCACTTTCCAACTACCAAATCAGATATTATCTTAGCTACATATTGTTTAAAAAGAGTTCTATAGCTGTTAAAACTTGTATCCTGATCAGTTTCCACGTCAAACCCTAAAAAAGTATAATTGCCACTTGCTTTTTCCTTACAATATATTTGCACACCTTCAGCCTGCAATAACTTGAATTCATCATCAAGTCTATTGCGGATGAAATCGATGTGGCGCGTGCTTCCAATTGATATCAGCGACACCGTTTTCACCCCTTTCTTTAATTATTATATGAGCAAAAAAAAATTTGTATACAAATTGCTTTAATAAAAGAAATGAGTCCTAAAACTGCTTCGCCTGAAAACTTTCAAAAATACTAGAAAACTTAACTTATCAAAAGGAGAAAGCCTTATTATTTAAAAATCAGAAAGCTTGTTCTTTCTGATTTATAAAAAGCACCTATCGGTGCGTTATTTTATTCTCCGTTGATTAAATTGAAAAAACCAGTTATTGAATTTTCGTTAAAACAGTTCGTGGGAGAAAAAAGAGGGGAATTTGAGTAATGATGAAAAGAAAAATACCAAGGGCATAAACCCTTGGTATTATATGTTTTTATGGTGGTCGCTACTGGACTTGAACCAGTGACCCCTTGCATGTCAAGCAAGTACTCTAACCAACTGAGCTAAGCGACCAATAACAATGAGATTATAACATAACTTTAGGGAACAATGCAATATTTTTGAGCCGGGTGTATAAATTCCCGGCTCAATTACCTTATTTCTCAATTGCTTTATACATGAATACTCATACCATGAACACCTTCAGCTGCTTCCATTAAAGTTTCAGCTAAAGTAGGATGGGCATGTATTGTTTTAGCCAATTGTTCAGAAGTCAGACCATTGTTAATAGCTAATGTGGCTTCAGCAATCAGATCTGTAGCGTGAGGTCCCATTATATGAGCGCCTAATATTTTATCAGTTTCTATATCAGCAATAATTTTAACCATACCATCTGTTTCACCGAGACAAACTGCTTTTCCACTAGCCATAAATGGGAATTTCCCAATATTTACAGCTAGGCCTTGTTCTTTAGCTTGGTCTTCGCTAATTCCTACAGTAGCAATTTCAGGCGCTGTAAAAATACATGACGGAACTGCAGAATAGTCCATTTTTTCTTTTTTACCACCAAATAAATTTTCCACTAACAGGATACCTTGTGCACTTGCCACATGAGCTAGTTGAACTTTATTTGTAACGTCCCCAATAGCATAAATACCAGGAATATTTGTTTCCATGTAGTCATTTACAAGGATTTCCCCTTTTGGACCTAATTCAACCCCAACATCTTCTAATCCTAAACCTTTTGTATTAAAGGTTCTTCCAATACTAATAAGGACTTTTTCTGCTGTAAGCAAATCACCGTTTTCTAATTCAGCACTAACACCATCTGTACCTTCTGTAACGGCTTTTATCATTGCCTTTGTTTTGACTTTAACGCCACGTTTTTTCAGGAGTAAAGTAAATCTTTTAGTTAATTCACTATCAACCATTGGTAAGATTGAAGGCATTGCTTCTACAATAGTTACTTTTGAACCTAATGCTGCAAAAATTGTTGCAAACTCACATCCTATTACTCCCCCACCAATAATAAGCAAACTTTCGGGAATAGCATCTATATCAAGAATTTCATTACTTGTAATTACTGTTTTGCCATTATACCCTAGTGAACCTATTAAAGCTGGCTCTGAGCCAGTAGCAAGAACAATATTATTACCCTCAATTTTTTCTAGGCTACCATCGTTTTTCATAACTTCAACTTGATCTTTACTTAAGATTTTGGCAGTACCTTCAAACAAGTCAATCTTATTTTTCTTAATAAGATAACTAACCCCTTTGAGCATTTGGTTTACTACGGACTTTTTCCTGTCCATAATTTTTTCAAAATCTATTTTGTAGCTTTCGACTTGGAAACCAAAATCGGCAGCATGTTTTATATTATCTAATACCGAGGTACTTGCAATTAAAGCCTTAGTAGGAATACATCCTCGGTTCAAGCAAGTACCACCAACTGCGTCTTTTTCAACTAACGCTACTTTTACTCCAAGTTGAGCAGCACGGATAGCTGCGACATAGCCCCCCGGGCCTCCTCCAACAACAATTAAATCATATTTCACTATTACAGCACCCCTTTTAACAATTTTAAAAATACTGTTTATCTAGTAAATTATACTACTTTATACAAAATAACTCAAAAATATTTATAATTAGATATTACTATTTAATGGTGTCAAAACCACCTGTCAACGCATAAAGTAATCATACACGATACTAAGGTAATTTAGGAGGTAGGTTATGAAATATGAACATATAAAAAAGGTTTTCCCAGGTGGCAATACTTCCCAAGGTTTTTACTCATTTTATAATTACATACTAGGTCCCAACGCCAAAAGACTTTTTATTCTTAAGGGTGGGCCAGGTGTTGGAAAATCCACTTTCATTAGACAAGTGGGTGAAACAATGATTGCTAAAGGGTACGATATTGAATATCATATTTGTTCCTCTGATAGCAATTCTCTTGATGGAATCGTTATACCCACCTTGCAAATTGGTATTATTGATGGTACAGCACCCCACGTAGTGAGTTCGTTAAACAAATTAATACCTTGTAATATTTACTATAACAGACGTGCACGCAAATCTTCATCTGACAGATTAGATAAATACGCAGGAGGAACGTCAAAAATAGTTTTGGCGCCATACTGACCTTGTTGATAAAGCCGATATACCGCGCGCGCATATGCCACAAGAACACTCGCTGTAAACTCGGGGTTGCTTTCTAGTTTTAAAGAATATTCAATGATATGATTATTTTGTTTTGTACGACCACTTCGAATTACGAATCCCCCATGAGGAATTTTATTATGGTTAGTTCGCAGTTCATCTTCTGTTACAAAAATTACTTCTGTGTCATAATCAGCAAAGTAGTTAGGCATTTTTTTAATTTCTTGCTCTATTTCATTTAGATCTGCTCCTTCCTGAGCAACAACAAAACATTGTCTATAATGCTTTTCTCTGGTTGAAAGTTTAGGATTTTCACCTCTCCTTACTGACTCAATTGCGTCCTCTATTGGAATAGTATATTGAACACCAGCCTTCACCCCTTTTACCCTACGAATTGCATCTGAATGACCTTGGCTCACACCTTTTCCCCAAAAAGTATAAGTTTCCCCTTCTGGTAGAATTGCTTCGGTCATCATACGATTAAGAGAAAAAAGCCCCGGGTCCCATCCAACTGAAATTATACTAGTCTTCCTGGCTTTTTTAGCTGCCTTATCAAGCGCGGAAAAATATTCTGGGATTCTGGCATGGGTATCAAAGCTGTCAACTGTATTAAACATTTGAGCCAAATAAGGGCCTTGCTCCGGCAAATCTGTCATGGACCCTCCACAAAGGATCATCGTGTCAATAATACCTATATATTTTTCTACACGGTTATAATGCTCGACTATAGCCGACGAATTTTCTAGATTAATGAGATTTGGATCTCTTCTTGTAAAAACCGCCACCAACTCCATGTCCGGTTGATTAAGAAGTGCCGCTTCAACGCCTTTACCTAAATTACCGTACCCTACAATTCCAACTTTAATCACAGAATCCATGTGTACCTCCTTACTAGGTTATCATACCAGTTTAATTTATTATTTCGCTCTAAAAATAATTTTAAGCGATTAATCGTCTATGTTTTAAAAATAAAAAATTATTAGAAAAACTTGGCTTGCTACAAGTTCTTTGGAAGAAGGCAAAAGCCTTAATTGCTATTAATTATAATCAGAAAGCTTATACTTTCTGATTTTATAAAAAAACGGCCAGCATTAGCTAGCCGTATAATACTTATTTTGCTATTGTGGTTTCAATTGTCTTCTTACTAAACACAACAACAGGATACAAAATTAATACCACGATAGCATTTGCTAGTGTTGCAGGAAGTACAACCGTAGCAAATAAAAACTCGAAAGAAGCTGGTAGGCCAACAATAATCAAAGTGCATAGTAAAAAGACCGACCCGCTAATCAATGTTCCAACAATACCAACTAACAAAGAGATAATTTTGGAATTTACTTTACCGCTTAAATATTTAATTAGGAAATATACTGCTATGGTTGTAATTAACTTATCAACTACGTTAGGAATTTGGCCTCCTGGCATAGAAGTAGTCAAAGCACTTAATAATCCTGCTAGAAAGCCAGCTAAAGCTGCTGTTTTAGAATTTTTATACATCATTAAAATTATAAACAGCATACTTAGTAATAGATCAGGTTTTATTCCCCCACCGTACCCAGGAATAACTAGATGCAAAAGTGTTCCAATAGCTAATAACAACGCAATTTGAATAGAATCTCTTAAACTCATCTCATCTCACCTCATTAAAATGTTTACAACGTAGGGTTCTCAGCTCAGCTCAGCTCCTTTCCTCCTTTCTCAGAGATTCTTACCACTACTTAAAAATATTATATTCGCAATTTTTCTTGTTTACAACAATAAAATTTATAAAATAAAATTTTATTAAGCAACAAAAAACCAACCTTATTTATCCTGCAATTTGGCTTTTTGGATTTTTGCCCAGGTGTCTTTTAAGCCTACAATACGGTTGAAGATTAAATTATCTTCATCAGAATCTTTATCAAGGCAAAAGTAACCTTGTCTTAAAAATTGGAAACGCTCACCTGGTTTGGCATTTTTTAGAATTGGTTCTACTAAACAATTCCTCAAAACAGTAAGTGAATTAGGTGCTAAATTATCTAGAAAGCTTTGTCCTTCTTCAACGTCTTCCGGATCCTCTTTAATAAAAAGATTATCGTACAAACGAACTTCGGCTTTTAAAGCATGAGACGCAGATACCCAGTGTGAAGTACCCTTAACCTTGCGCCCATCTGTTGACCATCCACCTTTAGTCTCTGGATCATAAGTGCAATGAATTTCCACTATTTCCCCAGTTTCCTCGTCTTTTATTACATCAACACATTTAATATAATAGGCGTGTTGCAAACGAACTTCTTTTCCAGGTGAAAGGCGATGAAAATTCTTGGGAGGACTTTCTTGAAAATCCTCTCTTTCAATATATACTACTTTTGAAAAAGGTACTTTTCTGGAACCTAATTCAGGTTTTTCTGGGTTTATGGTTGCATCTAACCACTCTACTTGTCCTTCAGGATAGTTATCTATAACTACTTTTAAGGGTTTTAATACAGCCATTACTCTAGGTGCTTTTTTATTCAGATCTTCACGAATACAATGTTCAAGCAAAGCAATATCTACCATGCTATTACTTTTAGCTACCCCGATACGTTCGCAAAAGTCTCTAATGGATTCAGGAGTGTACCCTCTTCTTCTAAGTCCCGATATAGTTGGCATTCTAGGATCATCCCAACCAGCTACATGACCATTTTCGACTAATTCGCGGAGTTTACGCTTACTCATTACTGTGTAGCTTAAATTGAGCCGGGCAAACTCAATCTGAGTCGAATGACAATCAACTTGTAAGGTATCTAAAAACCAATCATATAGCGGCCTATGATCTTCAAATTCAAGAGTACAGATTGAGTGAGTTATTCCCTCAAGAGCGTCAGATAACGGATGGGCAAAGTCATACATAGGGTAAATACACCAAGTGTCACCGGTTCTATGATGTATACTCCTTTGGATACGGTAAATGATTGGATCACGCATATTAAGGTTTGGGGAAGCCATATCAATTCTTGCCCGAAGAGTTCGGGAACCGTCCGGAAACTCTCCGTTTTTCATTCTCTGAAACAAATCCAAATTTTCCTCTACCGAGCGATTTCGATAGGGACTTTCCTTGCCAGGTTCAGTCAATGTACCTCTATATTCCCTTACTTCCTCAGGGCTTAAGTCACAAACATAGGCCTTGCCTAATTCTATTAATTTAATAGCATACTGATAAAGTTCTTCAAAATAATCTGAAGCATAGTATAATCTGTCTTCCCAATCGAAACCAAGCCACTTAACGTCTTCCATAATTGATTTAACATACTCTACATCTTCTTTGGTGGGATTTGTATCATCAAAACGTAGATTACATAAACCATTATAGGCTTTGGCAATACCAAAGTTTAAACAGATAGATTTAGCATGTCCAATATGTAAATAGCCATTGGGTTCAGGGGGAAAGCGAGTATGAACTCTATTACCGTATTTCCCGGTTTTTAAATCATCATTGATAATAGCTTCAATGAAATTTGACGGCGCTTTATCTACTTGACTTAAATTAGGCAACTTGTATACCTCCTCAATATTAACATCTCGAACATCATTCTTTAAATCATTATAAACTCTATATTTTTTTTGTAAAGTTTCACCTCCAAAAGACTGAATAGGACAATTTAAGGCTTCATACTTATTCAATATGAAGGAGGTGAACTTATGGCAAAAAAGCTGACTAAGTACATTATAAATGAAAAGTACAAAGAAAACGTACAACTAGAAGATATCATTAAAAAAATTGTTGAACAAATTATTTTTTCTTGTGAATAACTTACATACGAGGTGTGTTTATGAAATCAGAAGCAGCTTTTAGTAGAGTAACACCTCAAGTAGCAATATATGTACGACTCAGCGATGAAGATAAAAATAAAACTGATAATCTAGGAAATAGCGAAAGTATAAAAAATCAGATTGCCCTGGCAACTAAATACGCTAACGAAAAAAAGTGGGTAATCCATGATATTTACATTGATGATGATTGGTCAGGGTTAGACAGAGACAGACCTGAATTTAACCGCCTGCTTAAAGATTGTGAAGCAAGAAAAATTGATATTGTACTCTGTAAGGACATGAGCCGATTTACGCGCGATAAAATAGTCACCGAAGAATATTTAGAAACTAAATTTGTTGAATGGGGTATCCGTTTTATTGGTTTAAGCGACGGTGTTGATACTTCAGATAAAGCGAACAAGAAATCAAGAGAAATCAACGCTCTCGTGAACCAATGGTACGCCGAGGATATTTCAATTAAAGTTAAAGATACACTTAAAATAAAACGTGAAACAGGAAATTTTATCGGCAGCTTTCCGCCATACGGCTATAAAAAATCAGCTCATAACAAAAATAAACTTGAGATTGATGAAGTTGCTGCCAAAACAGTTCGCATGATTTTCCAACTATATTTAGAGGGCTATGGGACAACTGCCATAGCAAAAATATTAAATGCAAAACAAATACCAAATCCTTGTACTTACAAAGAACTTACCATACAAAATTACAAGAACCCTTTTAAAAAAAAATCTACCAGCGTTTGGAATAAAACCTCCGTGAAGAGAATTTTACGAAATGAAGTATATTTAGGGATACTTCAGCAACACAAGTCTGAAAAAATTCATTTCAAAAGTAAAAAAAGAAAACAAGTACCTAAAAAATATTGGACAGTAGTGAAAAATACTCATCCACCCATTATTGATAAAGCTACCTTTTTTACTGTGCAGAAATTAATGGATACAAAAATTCGTAGTTCAGGTTATGGAAAAGCCCATATCTTTGCCGGTAAAGTTTTCTGTAAAGATTGCAAAAGTCCACTTACAAAGTCTTCTTCCGGCAAATATTCATATTTATCATGTGCACTTTATAATTCTTCCCACTTAAAATGTTCTAGACATAGTATTAGATTTGATAGATTAATTCAAATAGTAGAAGACCGTCTTAGGCGTCATTTACTAATACTAACACATAAAACCGATGACTTAGTACAAGAGGTATTGGAAAAGGGTAAATTAAAAAAGGAAGAACAAAACTACCAAGTTTTAAAGAAAAACATAATAAAAAGAATTAACGACTTGAATAATGGACTTAAATACCTTTACATTGACAAAGCTAATAAAACAATTGAAGAAGTTGTGTGGCAAGATATTTTTGAACAATTTACAAATGAGAAAAAAATTTTAATTCAAGAACTTAAACGTTTAAATACCGAGGAAAAGGATACCAGTCAAATTAATATTAAAGTGTGTAAAAAAGCAGTTAATGATATACTCCAAGTTTCCCCTTTAAATCGTACCTTGATTAATAATTTAATTGATTTTATCGAAGTTGGTGAAGTTGAAAATGGTAAGCAGGAGATAATTATCAGTTATACTTTTTGTAATTAATAAGGAACTCGTTACCCACGTAGTTGACCCTAAAATCCCCGGGGCAGTAGACGAGATTGTTAATTTAGGAGCTTTTTGGAATGAAGACAAAATTGTTGAAAAAAAACAAGATATTATCCGAATTTCAAGAGAAGTAAGTAGATGCTTTCGTAGGGCATACGGATATTTAGCACAAGCAAAATTATTAAATGAAGAAATTGAAAGCTATTATTTAGATAGTTTTGCCCTTGACTTCGAACAACTCAATAAACAAGCAATTCAACTTATTAACAAAATATTCAGTAAAGTGGCCCAAATTAAGCCCATGGCTTATGAAAGGCATTTGTTTGGTTCAGCAATAACACCAAATGGATTTGTTAATTATCTAGATACAATATTCGGCAATTTAGAAAAAAGGTATATTATTACAGGAAATGAGGGTACAGGCAAATCTACCCTTCTGGAAAAAGTTTTCCGAACTGCAACAAATCTTGGTTATGATGTAGAAGTATACCATTGTGCTTTAATACCTAATAAAATCGAACATCTTCTAATTCCAGAGCTTAAGGTTGGAGTGATTACAAGTATAAACGCACATTACTATGAAAAATCTAAAGATGACGTAGTAATCGATACCTCTGAGTATCTAGATTTCAGGGCTTTAGAAAGATTTAAAGACGATATGAAAGAAGCCAGTAATAGATATACTTCTGCCTTAGAACGCGGGATTTCTTATATTGCACGAGCTAAATCTGCCCATGATGAATTGGAAAGCTATTATGCACCAAATATGGACTTTAACCAAATAAAATTATATTCCAAGCAGATTATGGAACGTATCCTCAGTTACGTTAATTGACAGCAAGTCTGCCTCCTTGTTTAACTATTTGCATTTTGGGTAAGTTAATAAAAAGAAATAAATAAGGAGGCTTAAATTATGCCCACAAAATCATTATTAAATACAAGCGGCTCCTACGAAGTAATAACTAATAAAACTGAAAACTCTATTGAACTAACATTAATACTTGACAAGTCTTGGGCCAAACAACTAGGACTACCGAATAATAAATTTGTTATTAATGAACCAAATACTAATGATGACCAGCATGAACGCCAACTGGAAGAAAAACTATGGGCTACCATCAGCGAAACTGCTCAACCTGTTAAGATTACAGATTACTACTACCCTGAAGAAGCTTTTAAAAATAATTAGAAGGACACCTTTAAGGTGTCCTTCTCTAAAAACTAGCGGGTGTTCCTGTTGACAAAACTCTAGCCATAGTCTCCCCTACATTTTTCCATTTATGAGGAATATGTGACGGATAATAGATGACATCACCGGTTGAGAGTCTATATACTTCAGTTTCATTAAGTAAAACCTCAACCTCTCCTTCAATTACATAAGTAAATTCATCCCCGTAATGGCAACTTGATTTCCCACTATCAAGACCGGGAGGTATGTTAATAATACTTGACTGTAATTTTTCGTTTTCCGTAGCAAACAAAACATTTATAGTTACCTTTTCATTGTTACGAACATATTCGGAACGTTCACTTTTTCTAATCACTTTAACTAACGGCTTTGTCTGCTCTTCAAGTAAAAAGAAAACTGAAGAAACTTCTAAGATATCAGCAATATCTTTTAGAAGTGCTACACTAATGTTTGTTCGACCATTTTCAAGTTGACTTAAATAAGATACCGAAAGATTTAATTTTGAAGCTAAATCCTGCAAACTCAAGCCTTTTTTCTTCCGTAATGCCCTGATCTTTTTGCCTACACTTTCCATTCTATCCTCACATTAATTTACTTTTATTAAATACAATATACCATATTAAGGATTGCAAAACAAGAATAGCCTCTTCTCCTATTTTTTATTAAATAAAGTATTAACTATGGTTTTTCCTCCTGACAAAGCCATACTTACAAAACCATTTCGCTTGGTAAAAATATCATTTAGAGCATCAACTAACCTGTTTAATTCTTCATATGAAACTATAAGAGGCGGTTCTAAACGAATTACGTTAGGATTATTCAGAGTATAAGCAGTTATAATACCGTAATTATTTAATAGTTCACCAGCTACCAAGGAACCCAAATACTCTGTTGAGAGCCTGGTCACAGCCCCCCTAGTAATTTTGTCCAGTATACCTGCAGAAGGCTTCTCGAATTCAATCCCTATCATTAAACCTCTACCACGAACTTCTTTGACCATTGGGTATTTGTTTTTGAAATCTTTTAATTTACTAAACAAATAATTCCCCTTTTCAGCTGCTTCTTTTGCTAGATCTTTACTCACAAATTCATTGATAGCTGCGATCCCAGCTGCTGCAGCTAATGTATTTCCCCCAAATGTTGAAGTATGTAATAGTGCTTTATCCAATCCCCCGTAAGCTTTATCCCAAATTCTATCATTTGTTATAATGGCTCCAATAGGCATTATTCCTCCGCCTAAAGATTTAGCCAAGCATAAAATATCAGGCACCACATCTTCGTGTTCCAAAGCAAACATTTTGCCTGTTCGTCCAAATCCTGTTTGAATCTCATCTAAAATCATTAATGTTCCGTATTTCTCACAAATTTCTTTTGCCTTTTTTAAATATCCGTGGGGAGGTACAATTATACCACCTTCACCTTGTATAGGTTCTACAATGAAAGCAGCTACGTCTTTACTATTCAATTCCTTTTCCAAAGGAGTAATTTCTCCAAAAGGTACGGATGTACAGTTAGACAACAAAGGTTTAAATGGATTCTGGTATTTTTCTCTCCCAGTTACAGACAAAGCTCCAAAAGATTTGCCATGAAAAGAATTTGAACAATAGATAAATCTTGTTCTCTGGGTAGCTGCTCTTGCTAATTTGAGAGCCCCTTCTACGGCTTCGGCTCCACTATTACAGAAAAAGGACTTATTTAAATTTCCAGGCGTAATCTTGGCCAAATTAGCCCCAAGTACTGCTGCCATTGTTCCAATAGAAGCTTGCAAAATGTTGGGTAACCCAATTACTTTTTTTATTCCCTCGATAACTTGATCATTGTTGTGGCCTAAATTTAAAGCCCCATAGCCACCTAAGAAATCAAGATACTCCTTCCCTTCACTATCCCACACTTTCACACCCTTAGCTTTGACAAAGTGCTTATCAAAATTTAGCAGGGACAGCATTCCAGCTAAACCTGGATTAACGTGTTCCTTGTAAAGTTCGTTAATTTCCTTGCGTTCAAGTTTCAAGGAATCATCTACTGAGTATAGACCAGACAATTTAACTCCTCCTTTAGTGGCTAAGGCTAATTAAATGCCATAATGAAATGCAGTTGTAAAAACTTCATGCAATTTCTTTGTTTCTCGACAAACTTCACATGTTCCTAGTTTTGTATTTTCTGGAGACGTAATATGTACATCATTATATTTCTTTGCCATCTTAATACAATTATCACACAAATAAAGACGAGCATAACGATGACGTCTTTGAACAGTTGTCATACTATACCCCTCCTAATTTGGACCTTTCTTTAATTATAGCTTATTCAATGGCAGAAATATACTTTTCTAAAATAAACGTCTCTTTAAGCCTAACTAAATTAAAACACTTAATTTACATAAGTTAACCATTAAATATTTAAGGGGTAATTACTTCACTTAAATTCTAGTTAGATTCCGTCACATTCGCCCTATTTTCATAAATAGTTAGCTAATTACCAATTATATAATACAATAGAAGAAAGAGTGATTATATCGAAGGTGATTAAAAATTGATTCCACTAAGAGATAGTGTTCGTCCCAAAACTATACCATTTGTAAATTATGCCTTGGTTTTAATCAATATTTACGTATTTTATATAGAACTAAACCTTTCTCCAAAAGAACTTGAAGTCTTTATTAACAACTTTGGCTTAATACCCCAATCCATTACTTCTTTACTATGGGATAATTTGATTGATGTAAATTATCGACTTTTCTTACCCCTTATTACTTCGATATTTATTCATGGAAGCTTATTACATTTAGTCGGGAATATGCTTTATCTATGGATCTTTGGGGACAATGTAGAAGATCGTCTAGGACACCTTAAATATTTGCTGTTTTATTTAATAGCTGGACTAGTAGGTAATCTAACCCATATTTACTTTAATAGTACTTCTACAATACCTACTATTGGAGCAAGTGGTGCAGTAGCCGGTGTATTGGGCGCTTACTTTTTGGCTTTTCCTAAGGCAAAAATTCTTGCCTTAGTACCTGTTTTCCTATTTGTTACAATCACTCAAGTTAGAGCTGTAATTTTTCTTTTCTTGTGGTTTTTTCTCCAGTTAATTAATGGATTAGCATCTTTTGGGCTTAGCGAAGAAACTCAAATGGTAGCCTGGTGGGCACATATAGGTGGATTTGTGGCCGGAGCCGTTGGATATCTTGTTTTCAGAAAAAGGAAACATCTTGAAATATGATTCAAATATTTACCGTTTAATAAGTAGTGGGGTAAAATTAATACTATCACAGGCTACTAAATGATAGGAAATACCTTCAACCGTACCATTAACTGCGTTTTGATGCGAGTTACCATGTAAGTGACCATAAACACAAGTTTTAACCCCGTACTCCTGCATCAAACCCACAAAGTCAGAGGGTCTTCCCTGATTATCAAAAGGAGGGAAATGTAACACTACAATAATATCTTGTTCAGGCCACTCTTTCTTAGCAGAGTTTAAAGAGCTCTCCAGTCGTAATAATTCCCTGCGATATATCTTAAAATCATGGCTGGCAAAATCATCATCAGTCGGGCAAACCCATCCTCTAGTGCCGCAAATTGCTACCCCCTCAACCCAATAAAAATTATTTTGCAACAAAAACATACTAGAAGGTAGTACTTGCTTTACTTTACTAAGACTTTGCCACCAAAAATCATGATTTCCCTTAACGAGAATTTTTTTACCAGGAAGGGAACCAATAAATTCTAAATCCTGAATAGCCTCTTCTAGTTTTAAGGCCCATGAATGATCCCCTGCAAGTAGGACAACGTCATTTTCGGAAACTTGGTCCAACCAATTTACTCGCAATTTTTCTACATGATTAACCCATTTTTCCCCAAATATATCCATTGGTTTATCTTGTGTAAGAGAAAGATGCAAATCACCAATTGCAAAAATACTCATTCATACCTCCAAGTCGCTTAAATTTAATATTTGGTTATGCTAGAGCATAACTGATGATGCATGAGGAATAATTCCGATTTCTACCTTACCTTTACTTCCATTTAACACATGGGATAAAGCTGAATATAAATTATCCTCAGATTGTACCATCAAATATCGAGTTTCATGTTTCTTTAATTTAGAAACTAATATTACTTTATGTTTCTTTACAGATTGAGCCCAAAGATATGCTTTGTGAGGCCCTATCCTAAAAGGTTCTTTTTCAAAGTGAGTAAGCAATTCGTCCGGCCTGGTAAAGCGTTTCAGATACTGAAAAAATGCCTTATTGCCTATTCCTTCTTCACAACTTGCTACCAAAATAAGCTGTCCATCAGGTTTTAGAATTCTGGCCCCTGAATTTAATGCTTTTTGCGATTGGTAGAGGTTAAGATCTTTAGGATACCCGCCAGGGGAAACAATGACAATGTCTTTCCTGCCCGTTGCAGAAAGACTAAAGAAGCTGGAAGCAAAATCTATTGCTTGCTTATAGCTTGCTTCAGGTTCACCGGCATTAATAAAGGCTATTTTGCCCTTGCGATCTAAGATTACGTTGATAAGTATATTCAAGTTTATCATTTGAGCAACTTCTTCAATTTCATTTCTGGCGGGATTATTTAAATTACCCATCTTACAAGCAGGGTGGGTCAGCAAACTATGATTAGAAGTAATAAATTCTTCTCCTCCTAATCCAATAGCAACACTTTTTGTACCGCCTGAGTACCCCACAATCTGGTGTGGTTGTACGGAACCTATGACAATCTTTACTTCTGCTTTAACAAATTCCTTATTAATTTGTACTGGGGTTCCCCTTGAAGTGACCCCTATTCGTTGCAAAACACTACTCCTAGCATCATGCACAACAACTTTAAACTCTTTACTAAAATAACTTCCTAATATTAGTTCTATTTCCTGCTGATTAGCAGGTTTATGCAATCCACTAGCTATATAAAAACATAGCTTATTTTTGCTTATATCAAAAGATTTTAACTCCGTCCAAAATACTTTTAGAATCTTTTCATTTGGTATAGGCCTAGATAAATCACTAACAACTACCCCAATAGAAGAAGCGCCAGCTATTTTTTCAAAATTAAGCTTTTTGAAAGCAGCAGCAATTAAAGCAGTCTCGTCTTGCTCCTGGTTTTCAGGTAAGTCAATAACCTCAACATTTAAGTTATTTGTATAAGGCACTTCAAGGAAGCCTCGCCCAAAAGGAATAAGAAAATTACTCATAAATTACCTCATTGTATTTACAAAAGTGGGGTATAGCTTTTTGTTCTATTTTTTTTCTTTCCTTTTAAAAGCTTGTTTATCGATTTTGTAATGATCCTAATCCCAGCCTCGATATATTCAGGGTAAATGGCAGCAAAACTTAATCTAAAATGCTGACTTGACCTTGGCGTTGGATAAAAAACCGAACCTGGGATAAAAAGTACATCCTTTTCTAAGCAATCTTCATATAAATCTTGAGCTAAAATTCCCTCAGGTAATTTAAACCAGAAAGTCAAACCTCCTTCAGGAGGGATAAACTCTATATCCTGGGGAAAGTATTGACGAACAGCATTTAGCATTTTGTAGTACCTTTCTTTATAAACTTCTCTCATATAACTAATCTGTTTCTGCCAAATTCCTTTACGCAAATAAAGATCGAAAGCACGTTGAATTAGTCCTGGAGTTGAAATATCTGAAATATGTTTTGCTGCAAGCACTCCCTCATATAATTCTTGTGGAACGGACAAAAAGGCTAAACGTAATCCTGGCATAAATATCTTAGAAAAGCTTTTAATATATATCACCCTATCATTAGTATCTAAAAGCTTTAGAGGTAGCAATTCACGTTCACCATAATCGAGCTCAGTTAAATAATCATCTTCCACAATCAATACTTCATACTTAGTTGCTAACTTGAGTAATTCTTTTCTCTTAGCATAAGAGTAGCAGTAACCGGTAGGGTTTTGAAAATTTGGCATACAATAGATAAATTTAGGACGAAACTTTTTTATTTTATCTTCTAAGATATCTAACTTAATTCCATCTTGTTCTATTGGTACTTCAATAATATGGGCCCCCCTAGACCGAAAAGCTGCTATAGCCCCAGTATAGGTAGGACTCTCTACTACTAAGCAGTCCCCATAATTAAGAAGAGCTTTAGCGATAATATCTATTCCTTGTTGTGCTCCTGATATTATCTGTATATCTTCAGGTTCTATTTTACTCGTTCCTACACTAAGATATGTAGCGATAGATTCTCTCAAAGGATAAAAACCCTGACTTTCCTGGTAGCCAAAAGCAAAACCTTTATCCCTATCTAACACCTCATTAAGGGCATTCTTAAAATCATCTACTGGAAACAATTCCGGAGTTGGTGTAGCACTAGCAAAATTAATAGTGTTTTCCCCTATTTCAATTTGCCCTTGATTTATTAGCTTAACTTCTTCGAAATCGGAAGACTCCTCTAAAACGCTATTTCCTTCAAATAATTCTTTATTCTCTAAATCTGTAACATAAGTTCCACTACCTATTTTAGAATAAACTAAACCATCTGATTCCAAAAGCTTATAAGCATTAACTACAGTAACGTTGTTTATTCCTAATTTTTTAGCAAGTTTTCTAATTGGAGGTAATTTATAATCAGCTGGTATTTGCCTGTTTTTTATCATTTCATGTAGCTGATTATATAACTGTAGATATAAAGGTTGATCAGATGTTTTACTTAATTTTATTAATTCAACAACCATCCTAATCTCAACTTCCCCCAAAAAATATGCTTATTGTATCGATACAAAGATATTACTATTTTAAAGTTTTGTTGTCAAACTGACTTGCTTAAAGTAAACAAAAGACCCACGTTAATAAACTCAGTTTGATTAACATGGGTCGCAAAACTTCACACTTTATAAGACTATCTTAGTACCAGTTTCACCCTTAACAGCTTCTCCTAGGTTAGAAAGTGCAGCAATAATCGCTTCGCCACCTGATTTTACAAAGCTTAAGGTAGCTTGTACTTTAGGTCCCATACTGCCTTTGCCAAATTGACCTTCGTTCAAATATTTTTCTGCTTCTTGAAGGCTCAGCTCTTTCAAATTTTTTTGATCCGGTTTACCATAGTTAATTGCCACATACGGTACATCAGTTGCGATAATAAGCATATCGGCACCTAATTGTTTAGCTAGGAGACTGGATGCTAAATCCTTATCGATAACGGCCTCAACACCTACTAAGCGCTCAGCTTCTTTAACAACCGGTATTCCCCCACCGCCACCAGCAATTACTATTGCACCAGCATCAACTAACGTTTTTATCAAGTTTAGCTCAACTATTTCTTGAGGTTTAGGCGAAGGTACTACCTTTCTCCAGCCCCTGCCACTATCTTCTATCCAACTTTCTCCTTTGGCCATACCTGCTTCAGCTTCTTCCTTGGTGTAAAAAGCACCGACAGGTTTTGTGGGATTCTGAAAAGCGGGATCTTCTTTGGACACTACTACTTGAGTTAACAAGGTAACAACATCTTTCTTAATGCCTAAAGTTTGTAATTCGTTATAAATGCTTTGCTGAATCATATAACCTATTAAGCCCTGGCTTTCTGCTCCACATACATCCAATGGCATAGCAGGCACCTGATCTCTGGCTGCCGCGTTTTGGAGTAGAATATTACCAACTTGTGGTCCATTACCATGGGCAATTACAACCCTATACCCTTCTTGTATTAGTTTCACGATACTCTTGGCACTCATTTCAACATTATAACGCTGCTCCTCTATAGTACCTTTTTGCTTTGGTTGTAAAATTGCATTCCCACCTAGGGCTACTACGACTGTCTTCACAGCTTTGCCTCCTGTTGCATTGATTTAGAATAAATATGAATAATTTTTATAGACGGTCCAAATCATGTTTAAAATAGCTGGTTCAATTTCAGATGATGTTGTACCATCTGGTTGGAACCTAACTTTTTCAACTTTGCCGTCCACTCGGACCAAGAATTCAGGATTATCTCCGTCTTTAACCAATAAGAATCCTGAATTGTCGCTGTCGTTAAAGTCTTCTTCGTTCCAGAACAAAGTTAATTTCTCTTTATATGGTGCACCTTCATGAGGGCAAAAGATAGCACAGTTTCCGCATTCATTACACATACCATCTATGTGTAATATTTGGTTTCTGTTCTTTAAGACGCCTTCAACTTTAATCATCACATTAGCTCGGTTGGGGCATACCTCACTACAAATATTGCATACTTTATTACATTCTAAACATCTTTCACTTTCTGCATCTTCTGATTCAAATCCTCGTAAGATGCCTCTTCTGGATACAATTTCATTATGCTGTTTTTCTTTTTCAAACAGATCTAAAGTATACTTATATCTTGAGAACTTTTCTTTGTCGATAATCGCTTCAGATGCTTTAGACGCATGAGCAATGGCCTCAACTACGGTAGAAGGTCCAAACAAAGCATCTCCACCAATGAATACATTTTCTAAATTCGTCTCAAAGGTATCTGGATTTATGGAAATTGTACCCTTATCATCTACTTGAATGCCATTACGTCTTAACACATCATGGTCTACTTTTTCACCAATAGCCATTAATACTGTATCTACTTCTAGTTCCTCAAATTCGCCTTCTTTAACAACTGGCTTTCTACGTCCTGAAGCATCAGCTTCACCAAGCTCCAACACCTGGCATGTTAACTTACCTTCTTTTAAGGATACTGGGGTGAGTAGTTCTTTAAAAATGACACCATCTTCCAAAGCTAACTTTAACTCTTCTTGATCAGCAGGCATAAATTCCCTGGTACGACGGTAAACAATATAAACCTTTTCTACACCTTTAACTCTTTTCGCAGCTCGTGCTGCATCCATTGCCGAGTTTCCGCCACCGATAACAGCAACATTTTTACCTAAATCTATATTTTCGCTATTTTCATTGTAACTTTCTAAGAAACTTAAAGCCCCTAAAACTTTATCCCTATCGCCTTCAATATCAAAAGCACTTGTTTTGCCTGCACCAATAGCTATATAAATATACTTAAAGCCTTCTTCTTTGAGTTTATTTACATCAAAATCTTCCTTAATACCTAATGCAAACTTAACTCCCATTGATTTAATAAGTTCAACGTCGTTTTTAATGGCTTCCCTGGCTATTCTAAAGTTAGGTATTACATATTCAACTGTTCCACCGGCTCTTTTTCTTTTATCAAATATTGTGACGTCAAACCCTGCCCTGGCTAAGAAATAACCTGCAGCAAGGCCCGAAGGTCCTGCTCCAATAACAGCTACCTTACTTCCCCCAGCTTTTCTGTTTTCTTTGGCTATTTTTTCCATAAAAGCCTTATAACCTTTTTCAGCAGCAACTCTCTTCATTTCCCGAATCAATACGGATTCATCGTAATCATGTCTAGTACATTTAGTCATACAATTATGATTACAAATGGTACCGGTAATAAAGGGTAGTGGATTTTTAGAAATAATTACTTCATAAGCTTCATTGTAACGTCCTTCATTAACTAATCTGATATATTCTGGAATATCTTGTCCAATTGGACAACCAACAGTACAAGGGGCTTTAAAACAATCAAGAAGAGGTAATTTCTGGCTTATCTTGCGACTTTTTACCTTTCTCTTTTCTTTAAGGTGATTAACATCACTTACTGAGCTTTCCGCTAACGCTTTAAGCTTATCTAAATCAATACGATCTGATTCAAGGTTATCTAACTCTGGTTCTAAAATCTCCACCATTTGCTTTAAGCGATAATAACCACCAGGTTTTAAAATTGTAGTTGCAACAGTTATAGGACGGATTCCTGTTGCAAAAATGCGAGAAACATTGAAAGCGTCTGCTCCGCCAGAATAGGAAATTTTAAGGTCTCCGTTAAATTCCGCTGCTAATTTATAAGCAAGGTTGATGGTAAGTGGATATAAGGAACGTCCTGACATATACATTTCTTCGCCAGGTAACTCGCCTTGAGTTATTTTTACCGGAAGGGTATTAGAAAGTTTTACGCCGAAAAATACATTATGTTCTTTGGCAAAAGCTTTTAACCTATGCAGCATTGCAACTCCGTCGTTATACTGTAAATCATGGGTAAAAGATTCTTCCTTTAAACTGATATAATTATATCCCATCTTGTCAAAAGTTTTTCTGACAAAATCATAACCTAAGAGAGTAGGATTCATTTTAACAAAAGTATTTAATTTCTTTTCTGAAATTAAATATTTGCTAATGGCTTCTATTTCTTCAGGAGGACAACCGTGCATAGTGGAAAGGGTAATGGAATTACAAATATAAGGAGAAATACTGTCAATATACGCTTCGTCTACATTTTTAAACCTATGGACTTCTTCTTTTAGAACCCTAACACATTCTTTAAAAATGTCAGTATCAGAAGCATCTTTCATCCCTTCAATAAAAGCATCAACTTTAGGGCTTTGAATTCCTTTCAAATCATAACCAACACTCATATTAAACATGAAAGTTCTTTTTTCTTGATTAAACAGTTCTTTCTGGAGAAAATGAACCATAAACCAAGCTTTAATATACTCTACTAAAGCACCTTGAATTGAAAGCTCAGTTGACCATTCCGTATTATAACATTCATCATCAGCTCGAATACAAGGTTTAGGAAACTCCAATTCATCTAATATTTGGACAGTTTTTAGTTCAAAAAACCTACTACCTACCAGATATGCAGCCACTATGTTTTGAGCAAGCTGGGTGTTGGGTCCTGCTGCAGGGCCTAAAGGCGAATCTAATGTTTCACCAAAAAGCTTTATATATGCATCGTTTTCTTTATGGTAAAACTTACTTTTTGGTATTCCAAAAATCTCTTGCTCATTGTTTAATTCCTCTAGCACCCAATTGAGTAACTTTTTAAAAGATATGCTTCGCATCTTATCGCTCATCTTTTTTCCTCCCTATAGTAAGCAACAGTAACAAAAGTTATGAAGAATGAGGCAAAGACAAACTTGAATTAAGTATTGGCTTTGCCTCATATAATTTAAAAGAAAATTTATTATGTTATATCAATACTAAGATCTACCACCCATAGTCAAGGTCATTACTGCTTTTGCGGTATGAAGTCTGTTTTCAGCTTCATCATAAACAACAGAGTGTGGTCCATCAATTACAGAATCTTCTACTTCGTTTCTTCTATCAGCGGGTAGAGCGTGCATGTAAATGCTATTTTTCGAAGTTAGACTCATCAATTCCTCAGTACATTTCCAGTGTTTATTAGCTTCTAAAAGATCATCTACTACTGCATCACTCGGGTTAGTTACCCAACTGCCCCAATTCTTTGGAATAACTACGTCTGCATCTCTATAAGCTTCTTCTTGGTCATGAGTAATCCTAAATGTTCCACCGTTTTCTTCTGCATTTTTCTTAGCCTGCTCAATTGCCCAATCCGGTAGTTCATAGCCCTTTGGATAAGCTAAGGTTACATCCATAGCATATCTTGGGAATAAGAGTGCTTGGCTTAAGGGAACGGAAATTGGCTTCTTATGACTGGTTGCGTAAGCCCAAATGATTGATACTTTGACACGCTCTGTTCTTTTGAATTTTTCTTGAATAGTCATCAAGTCCGCTATGCCCTGTAAGGGGTGATACAAATCACACTGCATATTAATAACAGGAACTCTTGACCACTTTGCCATTTCTCTTATGTATTTATTACCTTGCTCCCAGAAGCAGTTTCGGCAGGCGATAGCGTGACCAAAACTGGAAAGAATAATGGCTGTGTCTTTTGCTGACTCGCCGTGAGCAATTTGCATGTTACTGGTATCTAAGAAATGAGCGTGACCACCTAATTGAGTGATACCGGCCTCCATGGAGTTTCTAGTTCTGGTTGATTGTTCGAAGAACATTAAAAATACTGTTTCATCTTGTAAATAAGGTGTACGTTGTCTCATGGCAAATTTCTTTTTTAGATCAAAAGATACATCTAGTAAAGTATCAATTTCCTCTTTAGTCCACTCTTGTAAGGTAATAAAATGCTTTCCCCTAAAAGATGTTTGCATAATACACACTCCTTTTCTTTATTATTATTTATTATCTTATTTAAACACTATTTATTTACTGGTTTCCAAATACATCATTGGAATAGCCGCATACATTGCTGCTGCTTTGACTAAATGGCTCTTATATTGTTTTTCATTAGGAGCATGAGCTTCTTTCTCGTGTCCTGGGCCAAAACCTACTGTCGGAATATTATAACGTCCCATAATTGATACACCATTAGTTGAGAAAGTCCATTTATCTACTACAGGGTCTTCGTTAAACAAACCTTTATAAGCATTAACTAAAGCTTGGCACGCTGGATGGTCTTCCGGAATTACCCATGTTGGGAAATAACACTCTGTAGGATAAACCAGACCGGTATAAGAAGGCCGTTCATAAGAATACATACTAACCTTAGCGTTAGCAGCTTTAACTGATGGTAAATTTTTAATTTGCTGAATAGCTAGTTTATCGTCTTCGCCGTAAGTCAGTCTTCTATCAATGGAAATAGTACAACTGTCTGCAACTGCACAACGTGACGGAGAGGTGAAGAAAATTTCAGAAACTGTTAAGCTGCCTTTACCTAAGAAAGGATCGTCTTTTAGGTTTTCGTGTAAAGCTCTTAATTCCATTAAAATTGGAGCCATTTTAAAGATAGCATTGTCCCCTCTTTCAGGTGCAGAACCATGACAACTTACACCTTTAACTTCAACTTTGATTTCCATTCTGCCTCTATGGCCACGATATATTTGACAAGAAGTTGGTTCGGTGCTGACCACAAATTCTGGCTTTAATTTATCTTCATTAATAATATATTGCCAGCATAAACCGTCACAATCTTCTTCCTGAACTGAACCTACAAATACAACTGTAAAATCCTTTGCTAAATCTAGTTCTTTAATGATCTTGGCTGCGTAAACCATGGAAGCCATGCCACCTTGCTGGTCACTTCCACCTCTGCCCCAGATTACATCTCCTTCTTCTTTACCTTTATAAGGATCAACTTCCCATAAATCGATGTCACCAATTCCTACATTATCAATATGTGCATCAAAAGCAATTAATCTTGGACCATTTCCAATATAACCAAGAATATTCCCCATAGGGTCTATTTCAATTCTTTCAAATCCAACTTTTTCCATCTCTTCCTTGATTCGTAATACTATTTCTTTTTCCTGAGCACTTTCGCTTGGTATAGCAATCATATCCCGTAAAAACTTGGTCATTTCAGGCTTGTATTCTTCTGCCTTTGCTAAAATTTGTTTGAAATCCACACTCATTTTAAAATCCTCCTTATTTTTTTTAGTTTAAAAAAACCCAAAACACGTACTTCTAGAAGTACATAGTATTTACCAGGAGTACTGTATTTTGGGTCTTAATATAAACTTGTCTGACCCTAATATTCAACTAATCTTTTACATCTGGGGCATTTAATCTGCAACCCAACTGGTTTTCTGTAAGCTTTAAAAAGTACTTGCCCGCACTCGCAGCGGTATGGATGTTTACTTCCCGCATTCACCGTTTCTTGATAATTCTTTTCTACTTTAAATGCAGGTAAACTCAAAAACTATCACCTCACATGAGTTATTGTCGAACCAATGTAAACTGATACTTGTCACTACGGAAATACTGTCGACCATAATTTACAGGGTTACTGTTTTCGTCATACATCACACCTTCCATTTTAATTAAAGGCGTTCTGCGATTAACCTGTAGAAGCTTGTCAACAGGGTCCTTTGCGAGTACTGCGGTCACATTTGAAACGTAATTGTAAGGTTTAATGTTAATATATGTTTTTAAGTAATCTACCATACATTCTACATTTTTCCGTAATTGTAAATCTCCGATATCTTTTATTAACCAATAAGGTAAGATATCATAGCAATAAATTACAGGGATTCCATCAGCGTAACGCAAAGATTCAATTACATAGCATTTGCTATTTGGTTCAGCATTTAATTTTTCAGCAATAGAAGGCGATATGGTAGTCTCGTAAGTGCTTAGAACTTTATCTTGAGCTTCAAAACCTGCTCTTCGTATGGTAGATACTAAACTTTCTAATTTCTCGATTCCAGCTATTACTTTGGCCGGTGTTTCTACGAAAGAACCAATACCATGTTTACGCGATATCTTTCCTTCCTTTTCCAAAATCCCCAAAGCTTCCCTTAACGTTCCCCTGCTTACGCCAAATTCATTAGCCAATTCAGGTTCCGAAGGCAATTGAGCGCCGGAGGGATAAATGCCTACAACAATTCTCCTTTTTATTTCATTAGCTATTTCAATATAAAGAGGCTGTCTAACTTGAAAAACCCCCAATAGCTTCACCCCGCTTTTTTTATGCTACCGTATTATTTGTCGATTATTAGCCGCACGTCTAGATGTCAAACAACGTCCACTTTATGTAAAGGGGTTATAAACCCCTTTACATAAATTTGTCTAGACATCAAACAACTACTATTAATTCTATTCGTTCTTTATTTAAATATTCCTGCAAATTTTATGAGTTTTTAGTAAAATGTTATATTAAATCCTTTTCCAAACTCGGTCTGCTAATTCTCTACCTTTAGCCATAATTTCTCGTTCATCAATATCTACCAATCGCCTCTCTTCCATCACCACTTTTCCATTGATAATAGTAGTCTCTACTGAGCGCCCCATCATGCCAAAATGTATATGACTAGCAAGATTTTCGGATTGCATAGTGGTCCATGGTTCGTAATTTACAATAATAACATCAGCTAGTGCCCCTGGAACTAATCTTCCAACTGTTTTTTGAAAGAAGCTGGAAGCTATATTGGAATTATTCTCAAATAACATAGTAGGTGGCTCAACCCAAGACACACTTGGGTCTTTTTTGTTTAACTTATGCAGTATATTTGCAACTTTTAAAGACTCAAACATATCCGTAGTATAACCATCGGTTCCTAAACCTACCACAATACCCTTCTCCATCATATCTAGTACCGGAGCAACACCAACTGCATTACCCATATTGGATTCAGGGTTGTGAATTACGTTGGAAGAAGTACTTTGAAGTAAATCAATTTCCTTGTCATTAACATGTACACAGTGAATCATAAGGGATTTTGGTCCTAAAATACCAAAATCAGCAAGACGTTCTACTACCCGTTTACCGTATTTTTGTAAACTGTCTTCCAGATCTTCCGTACCTTCCGCAGTATGCACATGGAATCCAACTCCAGTATCTGCATTGGCTTCACAACATTTTTCTAAAGTTTCGTTAGAAAGGGTTAACGAAGCATGCAAACCAAACATACCTTTTAACATGTCATCATTAGCTGAATTGCAATATTTTATGAACTCTATATTTTCTTCAATACCTTGCTTAGCAATTTCCTTACCGTCACGATCAGAAACTTCGTAACAAAGACTGCTGCGTAAACCGATTAGCTTAGCTGCTTCAGCGATTTTATTTAAACTTCCTCGAACAGCATATGGGCTTGCATGGTGATCGATGACTGTGGTTACTCCATTTTTGACGCATTCAATCATAGGCACTAATGCGCTATAGTAAACATCTTCCAAGGTTAATACTTTATCAAGACGCCACCATAATCCTTCTAAAATATCAGCAAACGTCTTTGCCGGAGGGCTGTCGGTAGACATTCCTCTGGCAAAAGTACTGTAATAATGCATATGAGTATTTATTAGGCCAGGCATTATTACCCGTCCTTGAGCATCAACAAAGCGAGCTTCCGGATATTTTGGTTTTAATTGGGCTGTTGGCCCTACTTCTTTAATTAAATTACCGTCAATTGCTACACATCCATCTGAAAGATAGGGTTTTGCCGAATCCCAAGTTATTAATCTCCCGTTACCTACTAAAAGCATTTATAAACACCTCGCAATAACTTTTATTTTTTCTTAGGCCTATAAGCCGTATCTTCCAAAGGCAAGCTAAAACGTCTTTGGCCATCAAATCTGTAATAAGCTGACGCCACAGCCGGAGCAGTAGGTATAGTTGCAATCTCACCAATACCTTTGGCTCCATAAGCTAAAGACGATGGGTTTTTCCCAATAATTTTAGTCTCTACTTCAGGCATATCGGTAGAACGAAGTAAACCCAAAGTACCAAATTTGGCCTTAGGTACTGAATTGACAAGTGGAAATTCTTCTTTTAAAGCATAACCTAATCCCATCGCTATACCACCTTCAATTTGGCCTTCCACGTTTTTAGGATTTATTGCTCGGCCTACATCATGGGCTGCAACTACTTTCTTAACAATGCCGTCTTCATCAAGTATTACTACATGAGTTGCATAGCTATAAGCAACATGGTTGACCGGGTGTTCTTTAGGTGAATTTAAGGGATCGGTAACTCCTTCAAACTCGCCGTTAAATTCTGCACCTTCTAACTCTTCTAGACTCTTTTCTTTTAACTGCTCAGCTAATTGCAAAGCTGCTTGCCTTACTGCTTCTCCGGTGAACAAAGTTTGTCTGGAAGCGGTGGTCGAGCCTGAATCGGGAGCAATTATGGTGTTAGGATGGGCCACTTCAACTTTACTTTCATCTATGCCTACAGTTTCACATATTATCTGGGTCATGGTTGTTGCTAATCCTTGTCCAATGCAAGAAGCAGCGGTTTGTAACTGTATTTTGCCATCTTTAATAATCAGTTTAGCTCGCCCTATGTCCGGTACTCCTACACCTAAACCAGCATTTTTGATGGCACAGGCTATTCCTGCGTTTTTATGACTCTCGTATTCTTCTTTAACAGCTAGTAAGGTTTCGTCGATTGCTGTGCTTTCATCGGCTATTTGGCCGTTAGGCATAATGTCGCCGGGTCTTAAGGCGTTTCTGTATCTGATTTCCCAAGGTGATATACCAACCATTTCTGCTAATATGTCTAGGTTCCCTTCACAGGCAAAGGCTGACTGGGCTACTCCAAATCCTCTAAAGGCACCTGCTGGTGGGTTGTTGGTATAGACTCCTGTTCCTGTAAGTTCAACATTTGGTACTCTGTAAGGTCCTGCTGCATGAGTGCAGGCTCTTTCCAAAACTGGGCCCCCTAGAGATGCGTAGGCTCCTGTGTCAGCAACTATTTTTGCTACCATGACGGTTATATGGCCGTTTTCATCGCAGCCTGTTGTCATTTCTATGTCCATGGCATGGCGTTTCGGATGAACCAACAGGCTTTCTTTGCGACTTAAGGTGAGTTTGACGGGTTTCTTAGTTGCCATGGCCAATAACGCGGCATGATGTTGTACGCTTAGGTCTTCTTTACCGCCAAAGCCCCCTCCAATGTATTTGGCTATAACACGTACTTTTTCTTCCGGTAACCCTAAAATATTAGCTATGCTATGCATGTCGTGGTATACGCTTTGGGTGCCTACATATATGGTTACCCCACCGTCTTCATCGGGTATGGCTAATGCGCTTTCCGGTTCCAGAAAAGCATGTTCGACAAAGGGAGTTTTGTAGGTTTTGGTCACTACATATTTTGAATTGGCAATAGCTTCTTCGGGGTTACCTCTTTTAACATGGGTCTTTGCTAAGATGTTCCCCTTTGGATGTAGTTTGGGTGCATCTTCTTTTAATGCTTCATAGGGGTTTGTTATTGGTGGCAGTTCTTCATAATCTACTTCGATTAGGTCCAAGGCTTCTCTGGCTGCCTTTTTGGTCTTGGCTGCTACTAAGGCTAAAGCATCTCCCACATATCTTGTTTCTTCTCCTACGGCTACAAGGGTTGGCCAGTCTTTTTGCAGGTAGCCTTCTATTCTTTCACCCGGAATGTCTTCGGCCAGTAAGACCGCCTCTACCTGTGGATGTTCTTTGGCTTTACTTATATCTATTCCTTTAATCTTGGCTCTGGGGTATTTTGTCCTAAGTACGGCTGCGTATAGCATGTTTTCTACAAATAGGTCATCTACGTATTCTGCTTGGCCTAGTGTTTTAGCTCGAGCATCAACTCTTTCCAGGACTCCTCCTACCTTGGCCTCACCCCGTTCTCCTGGACTTATTTCGCCTCTTAAGGCCTGAGCTGCCAGCATTACTGCTTTTTCAATTTTTACATAACCGGTACAACGGCAAAGGTTATTGCGTAAGGCTTTTTTCACTTCGCTTGGAGTTGGGTTTAAATTTTGATCTAAAAGGCCTTTGGCGCTAATCACCATGCCTGGAATACAAAATCCACATTGTACTGCCCCGGCTTCGGCAAATGCCCAGGCGTAAATATCTTGTTCTTTTTGGGGTAATCCTTCAATGGTTAAAACTGTCTTGCCTTCTAATCTAGCTATTTTTTGAACGCAGGCTCGTGTTGGCTTACCATCTACCAGCACCATACATGCGCCGCACACGCCTTCCCCACATCCGTTCTTTAATGAGGTGAGTTGTAATTCATCGCGTAAGTAGTCCATTAGGTTTAATTCGGCTGGAGCTGTTACTTGCTTGCCATTTAAGTTGAATGTTACCATGCTTTACCTCCTTCTAAATAATGTTTTAAAAAACCCCAAGCTAAAATTTTAGCGTTGGGGTTCAAATTACATTTAAGATACTACGACCCTTTTTTGAAGTTGTCTAGATGTTCTACAATTTCTATTATAAATTCTCTAAACGCTATTTATATCCTGCCACAAACACTAAATGCATATATATTATTTATAATAGTTATTGGTTAAGAGCTTTTTCTACTGCCCTAAGGATATTTTGATATCCTGTGCAGCGACAAAAATGCCCTGATAACTCTCGTTTTATTTCTTCTTTAGTGTATTTTTTACCGCTTTCTACCATGGCAGTTGCTGTTAAGACTAGGCCTGGAGTGCAAAACCCGCATTGAATTGCTCCTTCATCTATAAAAGCTTGCTGAACTTTTGATAGTTCACCGTTTTTAGCAATTCCCTCAATTGTAGTTATATTTTTCCCATCAGCCCAAACTGCAAGATAAATACAAGAGTCTATTGGTGTGCCATCGATTAAAACAGTACAGGCTCCACATTCACCTACTCCACAACCTTTTTTAACACCTGTATAAAACAATCGGTTTCTTAAAACTTCGAGAAGTGACTCTCTGACATCTATCTCTAAGTCATACTTTTTCCCATTTACGTTTAGGGTTATCTTTTTACGCAATTTCTACACCTCCTGCGCGAAGAATGGCCGATTTTAACGCACGCCCAGTTAACTCTTCTACTAGGTGTTCCCTATATTCTTTTGATGCTCTCCAGGAGGTTCTTGCCTTAGTTGGTTTCACGGCAAGTTTACCTATTTCTTTAATTGTTTCAGTAGTCACTTCCTTATTTCTTGCGTACTCTTCTGCCTCATGGCATCTTATGGGGGTAGGGGCTGCAACACCTAAACCTATTCTTAAGTCTTCCATAAGGTTATCTTTTACTTTGCAAAGTACGGATACTCCTAAAGTTGCAATATCCATTGCGTTGCGCATTGAAAATTTAATATATTTTCCACTATAGCCTTTATAGTCTTTCTGGTCGATTAGGATTGCTACTAACATTTCACTTGGACGCAAATCTACTTTACCAGGACCAAGATAAAATTCTTCAATTGGTATAATTCTCTCATCTTTTAAAGACTTAAGTTTAAGTTTGGCATTCAAAGCGAAAAGTGTGGAAGCACTATCGGCGGAAGTTGCACCATTACAAATATTTCCTCCAATGGTGGCCACATTGCGAATCTGTGGTCCTCCCATGGAAAGGCTGGCTTCGGCTAATACCGGTATAGATTTAGCAATGAGGGGGTCGTTGGCAATTTGGCTGAAGGTGGCTAAAGGGCCTATATTAATTGTCCCATCTTCCAACTTTTTTATGTTTTTTAAAGATGCTATATTGTGAATTGATAATAAGTCTATTTTTTCCAGTTTACCTCCATGCATCTTTATTAATATGTCTGTTCCTCCAGCTACTATTTTCAGGTCGGGATTCTCAGACAACTTAAAAATTGCTTCATCTATAGTTTTAGCTTCGTAATAGTTTCTAAAATTATACATGGCTCACCCTCCCTTCTATATAAGTCCGACTTCTTTAAATTTTTTAAACACACGTTCTGGATTCATGGGTATTTTATTAAACTCAACCCCGGTTGCGTCTAACACAGCATTTCTAATAGCCGGAGCCGGACTAATTGCAGGTGGTTCTCCTAAAGACTTAACTCCGTAGGCGCTTGTGGGTTCACTAGTTTCTACAAAATCCACTCCAATCTCAGGCGTATCCATAATAGTTGGTAGTTTGTAATCTAATAGGTTGTTATTAAGTGGTCGGCCTGTATTTTCATCAAATAGTAACTGTTCTGACAAAGCATAACCAATACCCATGCTCACTCCACCATGGACTTGCCCTCTTGCTAATTGGGGATTAATTATTTTACCTGCATCATGAACGTTATAAATTTCAATAATTTCAATTTTCCCTGTCTTAATATCTACTTCCACTTCAGTAAATGTAACACCAAAAGATGGAGCGTTTACTCTGGCATTGTTTGAAGTATCGCTGGTGATAGGTTTTGCGTGTACTGTATCGTAGTATGTCCTCATGGCAACTTCTTCTAAAGGCATTACTGTTTCTCCGGAATGTTTGTAAATAATTTGTGAATCTTTAATATCTAAAGCGCTAGCTGGTATATCTGTCATTCCCCAAGTAAAATCGAGTATTTTAGCTTTTACTTCTTCAGCAGCTTTTTTTACTGCCATGCCAGTAATATAGGTTTGTCTGGACGCATAAGCACCTGTATCGAAGGGACTGATATCGGTATCTTGGGTGGAAATAACATGCACTTGTTCAAATTTAATCCCTATGGTCTCTGCTACGATTTGAGCAAATACTGTATCACTACCTTGCCCAATTTCGGTGGCGCCAACTTGTAGTTGGACTGAACCGTCCTGATTTAGAACAATTCTCGCCCCTGCTATTTCAATACTTACTGGGTGGGTCCCTGAGGCATAAGCGAAGCATGCCATGCCAAGGCCTCTCCGTTTGTCGCCTTTTTGAACTGCATACTTAGCCTTTTTGGCTGTCCAGTTAATTAGCTCTTTCCCCTGCTCTATACATTGGGCTAGGCCATTAGTGTACACCTTCACTTTTGTTAAAGGATCTTCATAGCCAACTCCTGCAAGATTCTTCTTGCGAAATTCTAAAGGGTCTATATTAAGTTTGCGAGCTATGTTTTCTACATGACATTCTAAGGCGTAATGAATTTGTGGAGCGCCGTAGGCACGCATAGCACCTGCTGCAGGTAGGTTTGTATATACTGTTATTGGTTCATATTTTATGGCCTGAAAATTATATAAGGGTCTAAATTTGCTTCCGGCACTCATGGCTATGGAATGTCCATGGGAAGCATAAGCTCCGTTGTTGGAAAGTAATCTAATATGGGTGGCAACTAGTTTCCCTTCCTTAGATACTCCGGTTTTAATTTTAAACTTAAAAGCGTGTCTTGTTCTAGAAGCTGCCAGGGATTCTTCCCGGGTATGTTCAAGTTTTACTGGTCTGCCGCCTACTGCTAAGGTCATAGCTGCAACTAGTGGTTCTAATACAACATCTTGCTTGCTACCAAAGCCTCCGCCGATATAGGGTTTTATAACTCTTACCTTTCCCCAAGGTATCCCTAAGGCTTGGCCTACGATCCTTCTTACAATATGAGGAATCTGAGTGGAAGAAACAATGACAATCCGATCATTTCCATCTATATATGCATAGGAAATATGGGGTTCCATATGACAGTGTTGTACTATGCTGGTCTCAAATTCGTCTTCAAAAATGTGCTCACAAGCCTTGAGTGCTTCTTCTGTATCTCCAATCTCAAAACCAAAGGAACTTATAATGTTATCTTTTTTATCTTCGTGAATTAATGGTGCGCCTTCTTTTAAGGCTGCTTCGGGAGTTAAAAGGGGTTCTAATATTTCATATTCAACTTCTATTAACTTTAAAGCTTCTTCTGCTGTCAGCTCATCTACAGCTACTACAGCAGCAATTCCGTCTCCAACAAAACGAGCTTTGTCTGCTAGTATTGTACGGTCTGCCACGTCTCTTTTTTTCGGATCTAAGGCGTAGGGATGTCCTGCTGTAGGATATAGGTTTTGAGGCGTGTTTTGATAGGTTAATACTGCTTCTACTCCAGGCAAAGTCTCTGCCTTACTTGTGTCTATTCTCTTAATTCTTGCGTGGGCGTATGGGCTTCGTAAAACTTTTCCTACCAGCATGTCACGTTCATGAAAATCGCCCGTATACTTGGCCTTTCCGGTAACTTTGGCTACAGCATCAACTCGCTTAACGCTTTTACCGATTACACTATGTTCCATAATTCTCCCCCTCCTATAAATATTAGCCGTATTATGGCAAAATACTGATAATAATGAAAACCCAAAGTGCTACTATTACTTTGGGTTCGGCTTAATCTAAAGTATGATGACCCTTTGATAACATTTTATAAACACATTTAAATTAAACAAAGTTGTATAGATGTTGTGCAACCTTTTCATTTATTAATTCTACAGTAAAATAATGATTCCTGCCACAAATATAAGTTAAGAGTAGATTTTTTCAACATTTCCTAAAATTACCTGGCACAAGATACTAGATTTATGCTATAATTACAACTGTCGCGAAAAAATGAGCCATTAGCTCAGTCGGCAGAGCACCTGACTTTTAATCAGGGTGTCCCGCGTTCGAGTCGCGGATGGCTCACCAAAAGCAGTAAAAACACATTATTATTAATGTGTTTTTTTATTTTTATATATTACTGTATATTATTAACTATTTTTGGGGTAATACTAAACTACTGAAGTTAAAATTAGAAGGGAGAAATAAAATGTCCAAGTTAGCTTTAACATTAGTTATTATTGGTGCCCTAAATTGGCTATTGGTGGGATTGCTGCAATACGATTTAGTCGCAGCACTTTTTGGCGGGAGTTCTTCTTTGCTTAGCAGACTCATTTATACTTTAGTAGGAATAGCTGGAATCTATAGTATTACCTTCTTGTTTAATGAGCGTAGAGTTTAACCTCGGAATAACCGAGGTTTTTTAATTTTTTAGTTGTATGGTCTCCCCTAAAGGTACTTGGATATGCTATAGTTAAATGTAAACATTTTTTAATAGAAGGAGAGTAATATGAATAAGAGCTTGCTTTACTCAATACCGAGTGGTAAATATACAACTACAGAAATTCGCGCTTTACTTGAAGAACATTCAGAAATTAAATTCGTATCATTAGTTGGTGTTGATTTAGGTGGTAACGATACAGATGAAAAAATCCCCATCAAACTATTTCTGGAGAATATTGAAGAATTTTTAAGTGGTGGAATTCAAACAGACGGCTCTAGTGTTGTCCTACCAGGTATAGCCACCCTTAATAATGGCAAAGTAGACTTTTTAGCTGATACTAACGCAAATTGGTTTGTTGATTACAATATGGAGCATTTTGATAAAGACACCGGTCTTCCTATTGGTACTTTACGAATTCCTTCCTTTTTACTACATGAAGGCCAAAAGGTCGATTCCAGAGCAATTTTACAAAAGGCTTGCCAACACTTTCAGAGTGAAATGATCTCTCTGCTAAAAAGTCATCCTCAATTAGCCAAAAGCTTAGATATTGATATCGAACAAATAAAAAGTGTGGAATTAACTGCCGCTACCGAATTAGAATTCTGGGTTAGTACTCCCGATGACATTGCAGATATTGAACAGCTTTCCGCTTCTCAAGTTATGCAAGAACAGTATTGGAAGCGAACCCGGGGACTTGTAAGAACTGCTCTCGAAAAATCTTTGTTACTACTTGATAAATATGGTTTAGAACCTGAAATGGGACATAAAGAAGTCGGTGGCGTAAAAGCTAAAATAAATTCTGAAGGCAAGCTTAACCACATTATGGAACAACTTGAAATTGATTGGAAATACGCAGAAGCCTTACAATCTGCCGACAATGAATTACTTGCCCGCACCACTATTAAAGAAACTTTTCAAAGTCATGGTCTGGATGTTACATTTATGGCTAAACCTATAGAGGGCGTGGCCGGAAATGGGAAACACACTCATTTAGGAGTTAGATTAAGATTTAAAGATGGAACTGTTAAAAATCTATTTACACCACAAGATCCGACTAAGGATTATTTAAACCCAATCGGCTGGGGAGCCTTGATGGGCATATTGAAAAATTACGAAGTTGTCAATCCTTTTATAAGCTCCACTAATGACGCACTTAACCGTTTAAAACCTGGTTTTGAAGCTCCTGTTTGTATAGTGGCCTCAGTTGGCCATAACGTCCAAACCCCGTCTAGAAATAGAACTGTTCTAGTTGGTTTAATTAGAGATCTAAATAATCCACTTGCTACAAGATTTGAAGTAAGATCACCTAACCCACACACAAATACTTACTTAGCAATGGCAGCCCTTTATCAAGCTATGTTGGACGGTATAATAGCAGCTATAAAATCCGGAAAAAGCGCTAATGAACTGGAAAAAGAAATTTCTAAAAAGCCTGGTCAAGAGAGTTTTTACTTAGAAACTGATCGAGCATATCGAAGTGAACAAGATGTGTTTGAACATTATTCCGAAGATGAACGCAGTAGATTTTTTGGCAATCCTCCGGCTACAGTCTGGGAGAACCTTTTAAGTTTTAGTAAATACCCAAATAAAAAGGAAATATTACTAAGGGGTAATGTGTTTAGTAATAAAGTTATAGATTCTTACTCCCAGGCAGCTTTAATACGTTGGAAAACTGAGTTATGTAACCGCATTATTCCTGATAATATCGATTTTATCAGAAGTCTTGTAAAACTGCATCAACATGAAGATAATTCAAACCTTGATGAACTACGTTGGAATAAAATTAATGAACTCCGTCACGAACTAATGAAGGACACTTTAGAAAGAAAAAGCTTGTTTACCAGGATAAGGGAAGCATTAGAACAGCACAACTACGATCTTGCCTCTCAATTACAACTAGAAATGGCAAATCTTATGTCTGAATTAAAAGCTCTTTATACCACTTACAAACGTAATATTATGGATATTGAAATGAAGGAATAAATCGAGAAACGAACGCATTTTCAGTTCCCTTTAATTGAATACTATCAAAAAAGAAAAAGCCAGAACTTTTCTGGCTTTTATTGATTTTGAGCAATAGCATTACCTTCATCAGATATTTGATTAATATAATACTTTGGTACGTATATTAAACGCTCATCAGTTTGAATAACTATTTTTCCCTTTTTTTCACCTATTACTTTCCCTACAATTCCTTTAAATCTACCTTTCTGAACTCTAACGTAGCGATTTATTGTACTGAAGGTCTCTCCACCCCCTTGATTTATA
>DUOV01000210.1 GCA_012838615.1 Clostridia bacterium
ACAATACTGGCATGGTGAGATGTATTTCCTGCTCTCCAACATCTCCGTAAGAATATACTTTAAGTTCATCTACAGTAGTAATATTTACATCAAAAATGTACGGTAGGTATGGTATTCCCAATAAGCTCGCCAGACGTCCAGGTACTGAAGCCTCTTCTTCTGGACTAGCCTGCTGACCAGTTATGATAACATCGAAACCTCCCTGTGAGCGTACATATTCAAATAATAATTGCGCGACAAGGTCCGGATGAAAATCTAAACTCTTTTTCGAAGGTATCTGGACTACTTTATCAAAAGATACAGAAAACAGATCAGTAAAAAAACGTGACGGGCAAGTTCCTACGGTTACTGCTGTAAGCGTGGTCTGCCTTCCTTTAGCCATTAAGCTTTCTTTTAGCCGTATCCCTTGCTCTAAAGCAGCCTCGTCGTAGGTTCCCCATACCTTTTTCGTATAGTTGGGATCCCATTCACCTTTACAAATAGCTAATGCTTCATCTGGAGTAAGGTGCTCAAAATCAGAAACGACTTTAAAACAAGTGAGTATTTTCACAATCCTCACCTCCTAAACTTTAGCACATTTTAAATATTACAATATTTCAAAAAATATATTAAAGCATTGCAAGTGGGGTGGGAATGTCTCTAGGTAACAGTATTGGTAATTTTAATATCCCAGTTTTTTATATTGTGTTGCAACTAAAAAAGACCGTTTTCATTAAGGCTTTAATTAGTAATTATTGTTGTCAAAAATTTTAATATATTCGCTAAACAATATACCCGTATCGTAACATAGACTAAAAATCATGTAAATATTTTCTAACAAAGTGTGTAATATATCACAAATAGTGTGAAATAATACATTTTTTATTTGTTACAAAAACTGTAAAAAATATTGTAGATTAAAGTTATAGGATACCCTGCCCTGTCTGAGAAAAAACATTTGAGCTTAAGTTTATTGCCAAAATATTCGATGCTGATTACTATTTCTATTTATAGCGCTTAGGCCATTCGGTTTAGATAAAATATAATTACTGTTCAGATGAAACTAACAATAAATCCATATTAAAAGAGTAGTTAATAGCAATCTTAAGAACCTTTGTCTCCTAAACCTCCGACCACATGAAAACAAACTCCCCATTTTTTTAACTTTTGGTGTAAACTAATATTAAAAAGTTGGAGGAGGTTTTTTGATGTCTTACGAAGCAAAAATAAAAGAGCTAGGGTTGGAAATACCAGTTCCCGGCAAACCGGCATTTTCTTACATACCAGGCATATTAACAGATGACGGCTATGTTTATGTTTCCGGCCAACTACCCATGGTAAACGGTGAGCTAAAGTACAAAGGTAAGGTCGGGGTTGATTTGACTGAAGAAGAAGGCTACGAAGCAGCTAAAGTTTGTGCCCTAAACGCCCTAGGAGTTGTAAAAAGTTTAATTGGTAGTTTAGATAAGGTGGAAAGAATTATTGAAGTTAGCGGTTTTGTTAATTCTGCCCCCGATTACGAAGGTCATCCAAAAGTCATTAATGGAGCTTCCGATATTTTGGGCGAAATTTTTGGCGAGCAAGGGAAACATACCCGCATCGCTTTAGGCGCCAGCGGACTTCCCTTAGGAGCTGCAACAGAAGTTAAA
This sequence comes from Clostridia bacterium, assembly GCA_012838615.1. Lineage (GTDB taxonomy): Bacteria > Bacillota > DUOV01 > DUOV01 > Zhaonellaceae > DUOV01. The sequence continues at coordinate 1,629 of DUOV01000210.1, forward strand.
ATGATCGTCAAAGTGAAAAAGTAAGACAAAAATTACAAGTTACTGAAGCCCAAACTATAATAGGGACAGGTCTGATACCTGTCCCTACTTTACACTACTTTAATCAGCGCAACTAAACTTTTTCCTGGGATGAAAAATTATTTTACTCAGATAACAATCTTTTCTCTCCGGTTATCTCTTGAATCGGCTTGATATTTTGGGTAACTTCCACTATCCCTAAAAATTCACCTTGGCTGTTACGTACTGCAAAATATCTGATATAAGCATACATACCTTTCATCTTGATCCAGAAATCTTCATGATCTTTTTTCCCGGATTGTAAATCCTCTACAATCTGCTGCACAATATGTACGCTGGCCGGGGGGTGACAATTTTCTACTGTTCTGCCGATAACAGTCTTTGGTCTGGGGAAAATACGTTCTTTGGCCTGAGAAAAATATTTTACTATGCCATCTTTGTCTACAAATGTGATATCTATCGGCAAGGTATTAAATATAGCTTCGATTTCTTCAGGCAGCAGAAGTCCTGTCTCAAATTTGATATAGCCGTCTTTAACAGGTTTTTCCCCTTCAGCCTGAATTCTAGCTTCCACATTTACCCGCTTAGGCTTCCATTTCTTTACAGGCTCAATAAAACAATAGCCATATTCGCTACTTGCTTCTTCGATGCTTAGCCATTCATCTTCCGTCAAATGTTCTAAAGCCATCGGGAGAAGTATCTTTTCTTCTTTATAAATCATTTCGGTAATACGGTTAATTACATTGTTAACTTTTTCTCCAACTTCTTCTTTATTACCCTTACATTCACCAAGCAGATTTATTGCTTCTTTTAGCTCTGCCCTTATTTCGTCATCGACGCCCCACATAACTTTGGGGGGAGCAGTTATTCCGTACTTTTCCAGATAGGGAAATAAAAGATTTTCTTTGCGGCCATAGTGTTTTTCAATTTCCATAAGTTGTTCTAAATCTTTACTTAGTAAATTAAGATTTTCCCGGCTGTCATTGGAAAGAAAATTGTTAAGATGATTTTTAAGATCGTTCTCAATAAATTCCTCAATAGCTTTATTTTCTAATTTAAAGGTGTGAACGGGATGTCCCGGTACATCTTCATCCTTTTGTTGTCCATGGATTTCGGCAATAGAACCTTTAAATACGGCAGCATGCACATCACATAACCTTTGTATTTCCTCTACAGGCATTCCTTCCATAATTAGGGCCTGTTCCATCTCCGATATCTCAGTAGGAGAAATTCCTTCAATCAGCTTTTCAAACCTTGGTTTTACTTCTTCAACACTTTTGCCGTTGTGTAATTCAGTTATAAGCTCTTTTAATACTTTCTGCCTATACTCCCGGTTATTGATATATTCGCTCAATAACTACACCTCGCTTTTAACATAATCTTGTAGTAAAAGTTTCTTCCATTTCAAAAAAATTCCTGCTTTTAGTTTTTAATGAGAATATATAAATTGCAGTTAATAGTTTTCCTAAAACAAGGCAAATTAATACTCAGTAAAAAAGCGGGCGAATGATTGTTCCGCATAAGCGGCCAGGGGACACTCCGTTCGGGAGGCAGGAAGCAAGAGGTAAGAGGCAAGAAAGAAAGCACCTAACTTGCTTCTGGCTTCTGGTC
>DUOV01000022.1 GCA_012838615.1 Clostridia bacterium
GAATTCCTGGTATCGATAGGGAGCCTAGCTTATTGAGAAATACATACAATATGGAAGAAGAATTATATGAAGTAATTATGGACATTAAAGAAGAGTACGATCGTATTGCTCCTGAAATTATTGAGTATAAAGAGATGAACACCGAAGACGCGGATCTAGTTGTTGTAGCTCATGGTATAGTATCAAGGGCAGTTGAGGGCGCTGTAAAAGCTTTACGGGAGGAAGGCGTTAAGGTTGGATTCTTCCGTCCCATAACGTTGCGTCCTTTCCCCAGTAAACAATTAAAAGAGTTGGCGGGAAAAGTGAAAAAATTGTTAGTAGTTGAATCAGCTGCCGGTCAACTGGACAAGATTGTAAAACAAGAAATTTACGGTGTTACAACACCTATAGCAAATTATTTTAGACCTGGTGAAGGGATTACTGTTGAAGAAGTAATTGAGCAAGTTCGCAAGCTCATGTAGTTTTGTTAAAGGGAGGTATAGCAATGTCAGTTCAACCACAAATGCCAGCAGTTTGGCGTACAGAGACTAAACCTCACAAGTTTTGTCCTGGCTGTGGCCATCCTCTGGTCTTGAAAGCACTTGGTGAAGCTATTGAAGAATTAGGGATTCAAGATAGAGCCATATTTGGTTGCGATATAGGATGTTCTTTATTGGCTTGGGATTTTTTTAATTTAGATTCGGTACAAACCCACCACGGGAGAACAACTCCTGTCATTACAGGTGTTAAAAGAGCGAATCCTGATTTAATAGGTATTGCTTACATGGGCGATGGTGGTGGATATGCCATTGGTTCTCAGCATTTAGTAAATGCTGCAACTAGAAACGAAAAGATTACAGTTATTTTAGTAAATAACGTTCAATACGCTATGACGGGCGGACAAATGGCTCCTACCACCTTACCTGGACAAAAGACCGAAACAACCCCTTATGGTAGGGATGTAGAAACTCAAGGTTATCCAACTCTCGGCCCTGAAATGGTGAGTGCTATTACCAGAGAGGGAGCGTATGTAGCCAGAGGGACTGTTTCCAACGTCAGACAATTAAAACGGTTTATTAAAAAAGCTTTGGAAAATCAAATGGCCGGTAATGGTTTTTCCTTTGTAGAGGCTTTATCTCTTTGTCCAACTAACTGGAGAACAAATGCAGAGCAAACCTGGAGGTTTGTAGAAGAAGAAATGCCTAAATATTTTAAGGTTGGCGAATTTAAAACTCCTGGCGAGAAAAAGGAGGGTTAGAGAATGGGCAGATACGTTAAAATTGCGTTAGCTGGTGAAGGTGGACAAGGTGTTCAATCTGTGGCCAATATTATTACTGATGCAGCGTATGCTGAAGGCTATGAAGCCCTTTATATACCTAACTTTGGTGTTGAACAGCGGGGCGGTGTTTCTATAGCTTTTGTGCAGATTTCTGATGGCCCTATCGGTTCTCCCAAGTTTAAAATCGGCGATATAGTCATAGCCCTTAGTGACCGGGCAGTTCGGAGAACAAAGATGTACTGTGGTCCAAATACACTTTTTGTTTACGATGCAGATATAAAAGGTATTGAAAATGACTTACCTGATAATGGGGCAAAAATTTTAGCTATACCTGCTATTAAGGTAGCTAAACAAGAACTCCACCCTAGAGTATTTAACGTTATTATTATGGGTGCGGTTATCGGGGCGACGGAAATTGTAACTGTTGAGCGAGCTAGGGAAGCAATTGAAAAGAAACTTGGTTATAAATTTGAGAAAGATCCAAGCCTTAGAGAATTAAACTTCAAGGCTCTAGAGCGAGGAATCCAACTAGTTAAAAACTTAGTTTAAAAGGGGGGTGTACGTATGCCAGTCAAATTTAAAGCGATAACAACAAAAAACGGTAAAGCTTATTTCCACAATTTTCCTGGTCTATGTAAAGGATGTGGGCTTTGCATTGAAAAATGTCCTGTAGACACTATTGGTTGGTCTGAACATCTTGGCGTTTACGGTACTCCCACTGTTGAGCCAGGACACGGTCAGGATTGTATTGCTTGCATGATGTGTCAGTTGGTTTGCCCTGATTGTGCAATTTTAATAGAAAAAATAAATACCAAGAAAAAAGATTAAGCTTAGCGCATATTTAAGTTCTTAGTTCAGAGGGTGCTAGACTCATATTATTTTTCTAAAAAGATTATTCAAGGTTTGGTATTCCTCTGAACTGTAGAACGTTTAAATAGTATTACCGAAACGTGTAAAACACGACAAAATAGGTTGATTTTTATTTCAAACCATGATAAAGTAGTTAGCGTACCGCAAAAAATGATAAAAAGTATCAATCAATAAATGTTTCTTTTTGCCAGAAACTGCCCTTAAAAAGCAGTTGACAGTAATAAGCGGATATGGTAAGATAACACTTGTCGCCTGAAGCGACGTGGTCATTGAGAACTGAACAGTGTAAAGAACATGCCCGATTCTAGAAGAGTCGAAGAAACGACAAAAAGAATCGAATTTGATTAAA
>DUOV01000211.1 GCA_012838615.1 Clostridia bacterium
AGGAGGATGAATCCTAATGGCAAAACAAAAGTTTGAGAGGACCAAACCTCACGTTAACGTAGGAACCATAGGCCACGTAGACCATGGTAAAACAACATTAACAGCAGCTATTACCAATACCTTAGCAAAAGCAGGCGGTGCAGAAGCAAAAGGATATGACCAAATCGACAATGCACCGGAAGAAAGAGAGAGAGGAATCACCATTAACACCTCTCACGTAGAATATGAGACAGAAAAAAGACACTATGCCCACGTAGACTGCCCGGGTCACGCTGACTACGTAAAGAACATGATTACCGGTGCAGCTCAAATGGACGGAGCAATATTAGTAGTATCAGCAGCAGACGGTCCAATGCCCCAAACAAGAGAGCACATACTACTTTCCCGTCAGGTGGGCGTACCATACATTGTAGTATTTTTAAACAAAGCAGACCAAGTAGATGACGAAGAATTAATGGAATTAGTAGAAATGGAAGTAAGAGAACTACTAAGCGAATACGAGTTTCCTGGAGATGACACACCGATTGTAGCAGGTTCTGCCTTAAAAGCATTAGAATGCGGTTGCGGAAGCAGAGACTGCGAATGGTGCGGCAAGATTTGGCAGCTAATGGACGCAGTAGATGAATACGTACCGACTCCGGAAAGAGCAGTAGACAAGCCATTCTTAATGCCGGTAGAAGACGTATTTACCATTACCGGACGTGGAACAGTAGCCACCGGTAGAGTAGAGCGTGGAACCGTAAAAGTAGGCGACGAAGTAGAGATTGTAGGATTAATGGACAAACCGCGTAAGACCGTAGTAACCGGGGTAGAAATGTTCCGTAAGATGTTAGACCAAGCAGAAGCAGGGGATAACATTGGTGCTCTTTTAAGAGGAGTAGAGAGAAAAGAGATTGAGCGTGGTCAAGTATTAGCCAAACCAGGCTCCATTAAGCCACACACCAAATTTACCGGAGAAGTATACGTATTAACCAAAGAAGAAGGAGGACGTCACACTCCATTCTTTAACGGTTACCGTCCCCAGTTTTATTTCAGGACAACCGACGTAACTGGAGTAATCCAATTACCCGAAGGCGTAGAGATGGTAATGCCTGGAGATAACATCAAGATGGAAATCGAATTAATCACCCAAATCGCTATTGAAGAAGGTTTACGTTTTGCTATTCGGGAAGGTGGCAGGACTGTAGGTGCCGGTGTCGTAACTGGTGTTATTGAATAGGACTTTACAACTATAGTGACTGGGGAAATCCCAGTCACTACCTACTGTTTTAATGCAAGTTAGTAAAAAGGTAAACTGATTCAACCATTGGAATTGACTTACTATGAGGAAATTACTTCATTTAAACTCTGCCAACAGCTGTGTAAGTTGCATGGAGAGCGATGAGGTGAGAGGTTGCCATCAGTTTGTGAACTAGATGGGGAATTTTCACTGAGAATGTCCGTAAATAAACCGGGCGAAAAGGAGGATTTATTGTGGCTAAGCAAAAGATAAGAATTCGTTTAAAAGCGTTTGATCATAAGGTACTTGATCAATCTGCGCAAAAAATAGTAGAAACTGCTAAGAGGACAGGGGCAACCGTATCTGGTCCGATTCCTTTGCCAACTGAAAAAAATATTTTTACTATTCTTCGTTCCCCCCACGTTAACAAAGACTCCCGGGAACAATTTGAGATGAGAACTCATAAAAGGTTAATCGATATTCTAGAACCTACTCCTAAAACGGTGGATGCCTTAATGCGCCTAGATTTGCCTGCTGGAGTTGACATCGAAATTAAACTTTAAATAAGGAATGGATTGGAAAATGGAGGTGCCATAATTGTCTAAAGGAATGTTAGGTAAAAAGATTGGGATGACACAGATTTTTGATGATGGCAGAGCCGTTCCAGTTACCGTAATTGAAGCTGGCCCGTGCTATGTGGTTCAGAAAAAAACTGTGGATAATGATGGATATAATGCAATTCAAGTTGGCTTTGTAGATAGAAAAGAAAAACATGTTAATAAACCTTTGCAAGGTCATTTTGCCAAAGCAGGTTTAAAACCGTATCAATATTTAGTTGAGTTTAGAACTGATAATATTGACGACTATGATCTGGGGCAAGAAATCAAAGTAGACGTTTTTGCTGACGGGGAATTAGTCGACGTAACAGGTACTTCTAAAGGTAAGGGGTTTACCGGTGGTATTAAAAGGCATGGTTTTCATAGGGGACCTACGAAACACGGTTCTAAATATCACAGACGTCCAGGTTCTTTAGGAGCTAAGGGTCCTGCTAGGGTTTTCAAAGGTCGCAAATTGCCAGGACGTGCTGGCGGGGATACAGTAACTATTCAAAATCTACCTATTGTAAAAGTAGATGCGGAGAGAAATCTATTGCTGGTCAAAGGCGCCATTCCTGGACCAAACAAGAGTCTTGTGGTCATCAAAAGCGCAGTTAAAGCAAACTAGATTGCCGGAAAGGAGGAAAGCAAATGCCAAAAGTACCAGTATATAATATGCAAGGCAGTCAGGTAGACGAAATCGAACTGAAGGACGAAGTGTTTGGCGTTGAATTTAACGAGGCTGCAGTGCATAATGCAGTAGTTATGCAGTTGGCTAGTCAGAGACGTGGAACCCACTCGGTGAAAACACGTGCTGAAGTAAGCGGTGGTGGAAGAAAGCCTTGGAGACAAAAAGGTACAGGTCGGGCGAGAGTCGGAAGCACCAGAAATCCTATCTGGAGAGGCGGCGGTATCGTTTTTGGACCTACTCCAAGAAGTTATAAATACAACTTACCTAAGAAAGCAAGAAGAGTTGCTTTAAAATCGGCCCTTTCCTTGAAGGTGGCAGAAGGAAACTTTATTGTTGTAGATAATTTGAGTTTTGCTGAACCAAAAACTAAGGAAATGGTTAAAGTTTTAAAAGCATTAAATGCTGACTCCAAAGCATTGGTGGTAACAGCGGAAAAGGATGCTAATGTGGAAAGATCCGCCAGGAACATTAAGGGTGTAGTTCCTGTGGAAGCTTCCGGGATTAATGTCTATGATTTAATGAAACACGATAAATTGGTCATTACCAAAGATGCAGTGGCCAAGGTTGAGGAGGTGCTGGCATAATGCGCAAACCGCAGGACGTTTTACTTAGACCAGTTATCTCCGAAAAATCTATGGGTTTAATGGAAGAAAACAAATATACTTTTTATGTTGATACAAAAGCAAATAAAATCGAAATTAAGAATGCTGTTGAAAAACTGTTTAAGGTAACTGTGCTAAGTGTTAACACGATAACTGTGAAGGGTAAGATGAAACGTCTTGGTCGCACTCAAGGCTTGACTCCTACCAGGAAAAAAGCAATTGTTACCCTAAAACCAGGTGATAAGATCGAAATTTTTGAAGGACTGTAAGTAGTAGCCGCAAAGGAGGGGAAATAAATGGCTGTAAGAAAGTTTAAGCCCACAACACCTGGGCGGAGACAAATGACTGTATCTACCTTTGAAGAAATCACGGCCAAAGAGCCTGAAAAATCTCTGGTAGAACCTTTAAAGAAAAAGGCTGGAAGAAATAATCAAGGAAGAATTACTGTCAGACATCGCGGCGGCGGACACAAGCGTCTCTATAGAGTTATAGATTTTAAACGCAACAAAGATGGTATACCGGCTAAGGTTGCAAGTATTGAATATGACCCAAACAGGACTGCCAATATTGCCTTAGTTAATTATGCAGATGGCGAAAAAAGATATATTATAGCTCCTTATGGTCTAAAAGTAGGGGATACCATTATTTCCGGCCCAGATGCTGATATTAAAGTAGGTAATGCGTTACCGATTAAGAGCATTCCGGTAGGTAGTATTATCCATAACATTGAATTGAAACCTGGTAAAGGAGCCCAATTAGTTCGTACAGCAGGAGCATCTGCTCAGCTTATGGCTAAAGAAGGTAAATACGCTCAGGTAAGACTTCCGTCTGGTGAAGTGCGCATGGTTAATATTGAGTGCCGTGCTACCATCGGACAGATAGGTAACGTTGAACATGAAAATATTAAGATAGGTAAAGCGGGAAGAAAAAGATGGTTAGGTTTTAGACCCAGCGTTCGTGGTGTTGTTATGAACCCGGTAGATCACCCACATGGTGGTGGTGAAGGTCGTTCACCAATCGGAAGAAAGCATCCTGTTACTCCGTGGGGTAAACCTGCTCTTGGTGCTAAAACAAGAAAGAAAAACAAGCTTTCTGACAAAATGATTGTTAAGCCAAGAAAAGCTAAATAACAAGTAGCTGGCCGTCAACATTTTAAAGGCAGGAAAGGAGGTACTAGCGAAGGATGGGAAGATCGTTAAAAAAAGGACCATATTGTGACCCTAAGCTTTTAAAGCGTATTGAAGATATGAATGCTAAAGATGAGAAAAGGGTGTTGAAAACTTGGTCTCGTCGTTCTACTATTTTTCCGCAGATGGTAGGACATACAATTGCGGTTCATGACGGAAGAAAACATGTTCCTATATATATTACCGAAGATATGGTAGGGCATAAGTTGGGCGAGTTTGCGCCGACCAGAACTTTTAAAGGTCATGGAGATCATACTGAACGTTCAACTGCATTAAAATAATTACTCCAGAGAGGAGGTTTAGATATGGAAGCTAGAGCAGTTGCAAAATATATTAGAATTTCTCCTCAAAAGACAATGGCTGTAGCAAACTTAATCAGAGGGAAAAAAGTTCGTGAAGCTCTTGCTATCTTGCGTTTTACTCCAACAAAAGCATCTACTGTTATTGCCAAAGTTTTAAAATCTGCAGTAGCCAATGCAGAGCATAACTACGCAATGGATACGGATGAACTATATGTTTCTAAAATCTGTGTAGATCAGGGACCTACCCTTAAAAGATATAGGCCTAGGGCTCAGGGACGTGCTGACCTTAAGCGTCGTAAAACAAGTCATATTACTGTGGTGGTAAGCCAGAAGGAGGTTTGATTGTGGGACAAAAGGTTAATCCAAAAGGGCTGCGGATTGGCATAGTTAAAGACTGGGATGCTAAATGGTTTGCCGACAAAGATTATGCAACCCTTGTTCATGAAGATATTAAATTACGTCGTTATATTAAGAATCGTTTATATACAGCTGGAATCTCAAGCATTGAGATTGAAAGAGCAGCTAATAGGGTTAAAATCACAATACGTACTGCAAAACCTGGCATTGTAATTGGTAGAGGCGGACAGGAGATCGAAGCTTTACGCAAAGACCTGGAAAAAATGACAGGTAAGCAGATCAATGTAAATATTATCGAAGTTAAGAAGCCTGAAACTGATGCTCAGCTTGTAGCTGAAAATGTTGCCGGACAATTAGAAAGACGTATTTCTTTCCGTAGGGCAACTAAACAAGCTGTTTCCAAAGCAATGAGACTTGGTGCTGGGGGAATTAAAATTGCTGTTTCAGGCAGACTTGGTGGTGCTGAAATTGCACGTACAGAATGGTATAGTGAAGGAAAAGTGCCCCTCCATACCCTGAGAGCCGATATTGATTACGGGTTTGCTGAAGCAAATACCACTTACGGTAAAATTGGCGTTAAGGTTTGGGTATATCATGGGGAAATCCTTCCGGAGGCAAAAAGGGTCGCTGAAGAAGGGGGAAAATAGTCAATGTTAATGCCAAAAAGAGTTAAACGCCGTAAACAGCATAGACCTAAATTAACTGGTACTGCTCATAAAGGCAATAAAGTTACCTATGGCGAGTACGGATTGCAGGCCCTAGAGGCTGCGTGGATTACTTCCAGACAAATTGAGGCTGCCCGTATTGCAATGACTCGTTATATCAAAAGAGGCGGTAAAGTTTGGATTAAGATTTTTCCGGACAGACCTATTACTGCTAAGCCTGCCGAAACCCGTATGGGAAGTGGTAAAGGTACTCCCGAATATTGGGTAGCTGTTGTAAAACCTGGTAGAGTTATGTTTGAACTTGCCGGTGTTCCTGAAGAAATTGCTAGAGAAGCTATGCGTCTGGCTGCTCACAAGCTACCGATTAAATCTAAGTTCGTAAAAAGAGAAGAAGCAGGTGGTGAGGCTAATGAAAGCTAAAGAAATAAGAAACTTATCCACAGCTGAGATCCTGCGCAAAGTTGATGATTTAAAGCAAGAGTTGTTTAATTTGCGGTTCCAATTAGCCACAGGCCAATTAGATAACCCCATGCGGATCCGTGAAGTCCGTCGCAGTATAGCTAGAGCCAAAACTGCGCTTAGAGAAAGAGAAATTAAAGAAAGTAAAGCTTTATAAAGCTTAATCCATTGGTGAAGGAGGGGAATACAGTTTGGTTGAAAGAGCTGCACGCAAAGTAAGAATAGGCCGGGTTGTAAGCGATAAAATGGATAAAACAGTAGTGGTAGCTGTTGAGTCTTTTATTAAACACCCATTATATGGACGCCGTGTCAAGAACACTAAGAAATTCAAAGCTCACGATGAGGAAAATAGTTGTAATATAGGCGATAAAGTTCGGATTATGGAAACAAGACCGCTCAGTAAAGATAAAAGGTGGCGGGTTGTTGAGATCTTAGAAAGAGCAGAACAACTCTAGTTTGAAAGATTATAGGATTACCAGTAGTAAAGGGGGTTAGTCCGGTGATACAACAACAGTCGATTTTAAAAGTTGGAGACAACACAGGCGCTAAGAAACTTATGTGTATCCGTGTTTTAGGTGGTTCGGGAAGAAGATATGCATCAGTAGGAGATGTTATTGTTGCTTCCGTTAAAGAAGCAACACCAGGGGGCGTTGTCAAGAAAGGTGATGTTGTAAAGGCAGTTATTGTCCGTACAACTAGACCTATTAGAAGACCTGATGGTTCATATATTCGTTTCTACGAAAATGCAGCTGTAGTTATTAATGACCAAGGTAACCCAAGAGGGACTCGTATCTTTGGACCTGTTGCCAGAGAGTTGCGTGAAAAGAATTATATGAAAATCATTTCTTTGGCTCCTGAAGTATTATAAGAGCGGAATCGGGTTATGTAAGGAATCAGGATAGTAGATGGAGGTGAACCGAGATGGCATCTAAGGTTCATGTTAAAAAAGGTGATACGGTTTTGGTTATTACCGGTAAGGATGCCGGTAAAAAAGGAAAAGTCTTAACTGTTATTCCGAGTCAAAAAAGGGTTATTGTGGAAGGCGTTAATATTATCAAAAGGCATACTAAACCAACCCAAAAAATGCCCCAAGGTGGTATTGTCGAGAAGGAAGCAGCTATTTCCAGTTCCAATGTGATGCTTTTCTGCAGTAAATGTAATAACCCTACGCGTATTGCCCGTAAAATTTTGTCAGATGGTAAAAAAGTACGTTATTGTAAAAAGTGTGGAGAAGTACTTGATAAATAGTTGCTGGAAAGGAGGTTTAATACGTGACAAGACTACAGGAAAAATACGTGAAAGAAGTTAGGCCTGCTTTAATGGAAAAGTTTGGCTATAAGAATATAATGGAAGCACCTAGACTTGTAAAGGTAGTTGTGAATATGGGCGTAGGTGAAGCCACCCAAAATCCCAAAGCCCTTGACGGTGCTGTGAACGATATGACTGCTATTACCGGTCAAAAGCCTATTATCACTCGAGCAAAAAAGTCAATTTCTTCTTTTAAATTACGTGAAAATGTAGCAATCGGATGTAAAGTTACCCTCCGCGGAGAGCGAATGGACTATTTCGTTGATAAGCTTTTCAATATTTCTCTACCTCGGGTTCGTGATTTTAGAGGTGTTTCACCAAAGGGATTTGATGGTCGAGGCAATTTTACACTAGGCTTAAAGGAACAACTTATTTTCCCTGAAATCGATTACGACAAAATTGATAAGATTCGGGGCATGGATATATCCTTTGTTACAACTGCAAAAACTGACGAGGAAGCCCGTGAATTGTTGCGTCTATTGGGCTTACCCTTCGCTGAAAAATAAATTTGAATGTAAGTTTTTAAACTAACAAAAGACGAGAGAAATTTTCGAAGTATAAAGGAGGAAAAGGCAAAGCATGGCAAAAAAATCCATGATAGTTAGCCAAAAGAGGACTCCCAAGTTTAAAGTAAGGGCTTATAACCGTTGTAAAATTTGTGGCCGCCCTCATGCATATTTAAGAAAGTTTGGCATGTGCAGGATCTGTTTTCGTGAGCTTGCATATAAAGGAGAGTTACCAGGGGTTAGAAAAGCTAGCTGGTAAAAAAGAATAAGTTTTGGAAGGGGGTAGAAGGCATGACAATGACTGATCCAATTGCGGATTTTCTAACCAGAATCCGTAATGCGAATACTGCATACAAAGAAACTGTTGAAATCCCGGCTTCACGTATTAAAAGGGAAATGACTGAGATTTTGAAGCAGGAGGGTTTCATTAAAGATTACGAATATATCGAGGATGGAAAGCAAGGCGTAATCCGTATCTACTTGAAATATGGCCCCAATAAAGAAAGATTATTTACTGGTTTAAAAAGAATTAGCAAACCAGGTCTGAGGGTATATGCTCAAAAAGACCAAGTTCCCAAAGTTTTAAACGGCCTTGGAATTGCTATAATTTCTACATCAAAAGGAATTTTAACCGATAAGGAAGCGAGAAAAACAGGCGTTGGCGGAGAAGTTCTTTGCTACATTTGGTAAAAATATGGATTAGCAGCGTGGCTGTAGGAGGTGCAAGAAAATGTCTAGAATTGGTAGATCTCCAATTACAATTCCGGCCGGTGTGGATGTAAAAATAGATGGTAATGTAGTTTCTGTTAAAGGCCCGAAAGGTTCGTTGACAAAGGCCTTTAATAAAGATATAAAAATATCTGTAGAAAACGGTCAAATCATTTGTGCCCGTCCTAGCGACAATAAAAACCATCGTTCCCTACATGGCCTGACAAGATCATTAATAAACAATATGGTACAAGGCGTGACGACCGGATTTGAAAAAAGCCTGGATTTGGTTGGCGTTGGTTACAGAGCTGCAAAGCAAGGCAACAAACTTGTTCTCACAGTTGGGTATTCTCATCCTGTAGAAATGACACCCCTTGAAGGCGTAGAAGTTGAGGTGCCAGCTCCTAACAAAATTATTGTCAAAGGCATTGACAAAGAGAAGGTTGGAGAATTTGCAGCTAATATTCGTGCTGTAAGAGAGCCAGAACCTTATAAAGGTAAAGGAATTAAATATAGCGACGAAGTTATTATCCGTAAGGTTGGTAAAACTGGCGCTAAGAAGTAACTAAAGCTGTAAATTATTCACTAGAAGGCTGAGGCTAAAGGTGAAGGGAGTGAATACTGTTGTTTAAAAAGCCAGATAAAAACAAGGTTCGTATTAAAAAACATTTAAGGGTCCGTAAGAAGATCAGCGGAACTTCTGAAAGACCAAGACTATGTGTATTTCGTAGCACTAAGCATATATATGCTCAGATTATTGATGACACCAAAGGACACACTTTGGTTGCTGCATCCTCAGTAGAGCCTGCTTTCAGAGCTAAGTATGATAACGGGGGCAATGTAGATACTGCTAAGGAAGTAGGAAAAATGATTGCCGAAAAAGCTTTAGCAAAAGGAATTAAAAATGTAGTTTTTGATCGTGGTGGATATATTTATCATGGCAGAGTAGCTGCTTTGGCTGATGGGGCCAGAGAAGGCGGACTTGAATTTTAAACAGGCAAAAGGAGGGAAAAATAGTGCGCATTGATGCACGTGACCTAGAATTAACTGAAAAGGTTGTGACTATTAATCGAGTCGCAAAAGTTGTTAAAGGTGGACGCCGCTTTAGTTTTAGTGCCTTGGTAGTTGTAGGCGACGGAAAAGGTCATGTGGGAGCAGGTTTAGGAAAAGCATCTGAAGTCCCGGAAGCAATTCGCAAAGGTGTTGAAGATGCTAAAAAGAATCTGATAAAGGTACCTATGGTAGGTACAACTATCCCACATGAAGTCATCGGCAAATTTGGGGCTGGTGCTGTTCTTTTAAAGCCGGCTTCTGAAGGTACCGGTGTTATCGCTGGCGGACCGGCTCGGGCAGTATTAGAGTTAGCAGGCGTTAGAGATATTTTGACTAAATCCCTTGGTTCTTCTAATTCCAACAATATGGTATACGCTACAGTTGAAGGACTTCGTTCTTTAAAGCAAGCAGAAGAAGTAGCCAAGTTGCGTGGAAAGACAGTAGAAGAGCTGTTAGGTTAGGAGGTATGAACGTGGCTAACAGTCTTAAAATTACGCTGGTTCGAAGCCTTATTGGTCGTCCGGAAATACAAAGGAAGACGGTTAAAGCTTTAGGCTTAGGCAAAATAGGAAGCAGCGTAACCCATAATGATACTCCGGATATTCGTGGTAAAGTAGCAAAAGTTTCCCACTTGGTAGAAGTAGAAGAAATTGCAAACTAAAGGAGGTGTAATCATGAAACTTCATGAGTTAAAACCTGCAGAAGGTTCTCGCCACACCAGGACCCGTGTGGGAAGAGGCCCTGGTTCCGGACTTGGGAAAACCTCTGGCAGGGGCCATAAAGGGCAGAAAGCAAGATCCGGCGGCGGAGTTAGACCAGGCTTTGAAGGTGGGCAAATGCCCTTGTATCGTCGGATACCTAAAAGAGGATTTACAAATATCTTTAAAAAAGAGATTGTTAATATTAACTTAGACGTTTTAAACAGCTTTGAGAACGGAACTGTGGTTACACCTGAACTATTGGTTGAAGCAGGTATTATTAATAACGTTAAAGATGGCCTCAAAGTTCTGGGTAACGGCAGCTTAGAAAAGTCACTAACGGTAAAAGCCCATGGTTTTAGCAAAGCGGCGGCTGAGAAGATTGAGATGGCCGGCGGAAAAGCTGAGGTGATCTAATTGCTAGATACGCTACGCAATGCTTTAAAGATACCGGAACTAAGAGGAAAGATAATATTTACATTGTTGATGTTTTTAGTATTCAGGCTAGGTGCTCATATTCCAGCCCCTGGAATCAACCCAGCTGTCTTGGAACAGTTAATGGGTAGTGGAAACTTGTTCGGTTTTTTTGACCTCATTTCCGGGGGGGCCTTCAAGAATTTTACCATTTTTGCTATGGGTATTACTCCTTACATTAATGCATCCATTAACATGCAGCTTTTAACTGTAATTATTCCTTCCTTAGAAAGTCTTGCTAAGGAAGGTCAAGAGGGTAGGAAAAAAATCGCCGAATATACCCGCTATACTACAGTTATTTTAGGAGCTATTCAAGCAATAGGTATGACCTATTATCTCCGGTCAGCATTGGTAAACCCTGGATTCTGGTCATACGCGTTAATTGTCGTCACCCTTTCGGCCGGCACCGCCTTTCTTATGTGGCTTGGCGAACTCATTACCGAGCGCGGCATCGGAAATGGTATTTCCTTGATTATTTTTGCCGGTATCGTTTCCGGCTTGCCACGAGGTATATTTACCTTATATCAGTATGTGGTTCTTGACATGGTTAGTATTATCACTATCATTGTTTACCTTATAATGTCCGTTGTGGTTATAGCTGGAGTTGTAGCAATTCATGAAGGGGAAAGAAAAATTCCTGTTCAGTATGCTAAACGAGTTGTAGGACGCAGAGTATATGGAGGCCAAAGTACCCACATACCTTTGAAGGTCAACCAGTCAGGAGTACTGCCTGTTATCTTTGCTATGTCAATCTTAATGTTTCCGTCGACTATTGCTTCCTGGTTTCCTAACAATAGCTTTGCAAAAGCGGTAGTAAAGTTTTTGGATTTTAGTTCTATCTGGTATATGATAATATATGCCTTGCTGATTATTTTCTTTGCATATTTTTATACAGCTATTTCCTTTAACCCTGTAGACGTAGCAGATAACATGAAAAAGCATGGAGGGTTTATTCCGGGGCTTAGACCTGGAAGGCCAACTGCTGAGTACATTGAAAAGATATTAAGCAGAATTACTTTATCAGGAGCAATCTTTTTAGCGATTATAGCTTTGCTTCCTAATATTTTGTATGCAATCACCGGTTTAAATCTCCAGTTTGGTGGCACAGGCTTATTAATTGTAGTAGGTGTGGCACTTGAAACTATGAAACAACTGGAAGCTCATCTTTTGATGAGACACTACCAAGGTTTTATGAAATAAACCAGGTCTGCAAATCATTAATACGGCAATTAGGCTGTAAAAAAAGGGGGGAGATCTCCATGAGGCTACTTTTAGTAGGGCCGCCAGGAGCAGGGAAAGGTACACAGGCTGCTATGATCTGTACTAAATTAGGCATTCCACATATTTCAACTGGAGCTATGTTTAGGGAAGCCATGGCCAAAGGTACAAAGCAAGGGCAAAAAGCAAAAGAATATATTGAGGCAGGTCAACTTGTTCCAGATGATGTAACGGTGGAAATTGTAAAAGAAAGACTGATGGAAAGTGATTGCAGCCAAGGGTTTCTCCTTGATGGCTTTCCCCGGACTGTAGCCCAAGCCCAAGTTTTAGACGGTATATTAGAGGAGCTTGGTATAAAGCTTGATAAAGTAATAAGCATTGAGCTTCCGGAAGAAAAAATATTAGAGAGACTTACCGGGCGAAGAGTGTGTACGAAATGTGGAGCGACTTATCATACCCAGTACAACCCGCCCTTACAGGAAGGCAAATGCAATGAGTGTCAATCAGACTTAATTCAGCGCTCAGATGATACTGAGGCAACTGTAAAAAGACGACTTGTAGTTTATCGTGAGGAAACAGCTCCGGTAATTACATTTTATGATAAAAAAGAGCTGGTATGTCATATAGATGGAGACAAACCAATTAGTCAAGTGCTAAATAGTGTTGGCCAGTGCATAGGGAGAGATTTATAATGATAACGCTTAAATCGGACCGGGAATTACTTTATATGCGAGATGCCGGAAAAGTAGTAGCCGGTGCCCACCAGGAAGTAGCTAAAGCTGTCCGGGAAGGGGTTACCACGGGAGAACTTGACAAAATCGCTGAGGACTATATTGTAAGTCAGGGTGCAAAGCCTTCTTTTAAAGGGTATTATGGTTTTCCGGCCAGCATCTGTGCTTCAGTTAATGAGCAAGTGGTTCACGGGTTTCCGGGTTTAAGGCGTCTAAAAAATGGAGATATTATTAGTATTGACATTGGTGCGGAATTAAATGGGTACCATGGAGATGCGGCAGTTACACTGCCGGTGGGAGAAATTGACCAAGAAGTAGAGCGTTTGTTAAATGTAACTAAAGAATCACTTTCAAAAGGTATTGAACAAGCTGTTATCGGTAATCGTTTAAGTGATATTTCCCATGCTATCCAAAAACATGTAGAGACCAACGGTTTTAGTGTGGTTCGCGATTATGTTGGGCACGGGATAGGCAGAAATATGCATGAAGATCCGCAGGTGCCAAATTTCGGCATGCCTGGAAGAGGACCGCGTTTAAAACATGGAATGGTTTTAGCAATTGAGCCTATGGTCAATTTAGGAACTTATGAAGTAGAAACCCTTAGTGACAATTGGACTGTTGTCACTAAAGATAAAAAACCCTCGGCTCATTTTGAACATACCGTTGCCATAACTGAAAATGGGCCGGAAATTTTGACCAGACTTTAGGCCAAGGGAGTTGGTGAGGTTTAAGTTGGGAGATGAACTTAGACTTGGACAGCTCGTCTATTCCAAAGCGGGTCGGGATAAGGGAAAGGTATTTCTTGTTATATCTATTGCTAGCAGTTCATTAGTTTACGTGGCTGATGGCGAGATGCGAAAACTGGAAAAACCTAAAAAGAAAAATGTGAGGCACCTGCACAATACGGGAATAATTGCTGAACCCATAGCTCACAAACTAAAACGAGGCGAACCTTTCACTAATCAAGAGATAAGGTTAGCAATAGCGAGACTTGTTAGCGAAGAAGTTGACACCGCTAGGCAAGGAGGTTAAACGTGTGTCCAAACAGGATGTTATTGAAGTAGAAGGTAAGGTACTTGAATCTTTACCCAATGCCATGTTTAAGGTGGAATTGGCAAATGGACATCAGGTACTAGCTCATGTATCAGGGAAAATTAGAATGAATTTCATTCGTATTCTTCCTGGAGATAGGGTAACAGTTGAATTATCACCCTATGACCTTACGAGGGGAAGAATAGTTTATCGTTTTAAATAAATCTTGAGAGTAGGTTTTTACTTGGCAAAGGAGGGGTTCAAATGAAAGTAAGACCATCCGTGAAACCCATCTGTGAAAAATGTAAAGTTATTAAAAGAAAAGGGCGTGTAATGGTTATCTGTCAAACGCCTAAGCATAAGCAGAAACAAGGTTAGTTTTAATATTTGCTATGGCAGAGATTGCTTGACAGCGGCTGGTCGAATAATTCGACGTTAGGCAATCTTTTTCCTGATTATAAAAACAGACTATTGAAATGGATTAAAGTAGTGGAAAATGGAGGTGTATGTAATGGCACGTATTTCCGGTGTCGATTTACCCCGGGATAAGCGAGTTGAGATTGGCCTTACTTATATTTATGGTATAGGAAGATCAACCGCTAATGATATTCTTGCCAAAACCGGAATTAATCCTGATACACGGGTTCGGGATTTAACCGATGATGAAGTAAATAAGCTACGTGAATTTATTGACAAAAATATTACAGTAGAAGGCGATTTACGTCGTGATGTATCTCTTAATATTAAACGTCTTATGGAGATCGGTTCCTATAGAGGATTAAGACATCGTAGAGGACTTCCTGTACGCGGACAGAGAACAAAAACTAATGCTCGCACCAGAAAAGGTCCAAGACGTACTGTTGGTGCAAAACGTAAGAAATAGTTGAAAGGGGGAAGAAAACCATGGCTAAAAGGCCAACCCGTACCAGAAGAAGAGACCGTAAGAATATTGAAAATGGTGTCGCTCACATAAAATCGACTTTTAACAATACAATTGTTACAATTACGGATAAAGCAGGTAATGCTATATCCTGGGCAAGTGCAGGCGGTATGGGCTTTAGGGGTTCCAGAAAAAGTACTCCCTTTGCTGCCCAAATGGCTGCTGAAGAAGCAGCAAAAGCTGCTATGGAACATGGTTTAAAAGAAGTAGAATGCTTAGTTAAAGGTCCAGGTTCAGGTAGAGAAGCAGCTATTCGTGCTCTTCAAGCTGCTGGTTTAGAAGTTAGCTTGATTAAGGACGTTACCCCTATTCCCCATAATGGTTGTAGACCACCAAAACGCAGAAGAGTTTAGGAGGTGTAGAAAATTTGGCTAGATATAAAGGACCAGTATGTCGGTTATGTCGTCGTGAAGGTACAAAGCTATATTTAAAAGGTGATCGTTGCTATTCAGACAAATGTGCTGTAGATAGAAGAACCTATGCACCTGGACAGCATGGCCAATCTAGAAAAAAATTATCTGAATATGGTTTACAGTTAAGAGAAAAGCAAAAGGCACGCCGGATTTACGGTGTATTAGAAAAACAATTCCGCAATTATTTTGTTAAAGCTGATCGTCAAAAGGGAGTAACAGGGGATAACTTGCTACGTCTGTTAGAAAGAAGACTTGACAATGTAGTATATAGAATGGGTTTTGCAAGTTCTAGACCAGAAGCTCGTCAACTTGTGAAACACAGTCATTTTACAGTAAACGGCAAAAAGGTTAATATCCCTTCCTACCAAGTACGTGTAGGCGAGGAGATTGCTGTTCATGAAGGTAGTTTAAGTTCTGAAAAATTCAAGGAGCTTGCAGAATTAGCTGCCCATAAAACTCCGCCAGCTTGGCTAGAGGTTGATGCACAAAACTTAAAAGGTAGAGTTGTAGCACTTCCAAACCGTGAAGATATAGATCTACCGTTAGAAGAACACTTGATAGTCGAGCTGTATTCCAGATAATGCTTATATGGGTTCATTTGAAGAAGGTTCACGGTCTTTCGAAGGAGGGTTTATATGTTAGAAATAGAAAAACCTAAGATAGAATGTGTCGAGCGGAGCGAGGATAATAGGTATGGTAAGTTTGTGGTTGAACCTTTAGAAAGGGGTTATGGCACAACGCTGGGCAACTCCCTCCGAAGGATCTTGCTTTCTTCTCTGCCCGGCGCTGCGGTTACTTCAGTTAAGATTGATGGTGTACTTCATGAATTTTCCACAATTCCTGGGGTTAAGGAAGATACAACTGATATAATCTTAAATTTAAAGTCCCTATCAGTTAAGCTTTATACAGATCAACCAACTAACCTTAGGATTGAAGCAGAAGGTGAGGGCGAAGTTACAGCTGGTGATATTATCACAAGCGCAGATGTAGAAATCTTGAACCCTGACCTGCATATAGCCACTCTTGATAAAGATGCCAGACTTTATATGGACATAATAATAGAAAAAGGACGTGGCTATGTTCCGGCTGATAGAAATAAGAAGGAAGAACACGTTATTGGCGTGATTCCGGTTGATTCAATTTTCTCACCTGTTGTAAAAGTTAATTATACTATAGAAGATACACGTGTAGGTCAGATTACGGACTACGATAAACTGACTTTAGAAGTTTGGACAGACGGAAGTATAGCGCCCGACGAAGCCATTAGCTCTTCTGCCAAAATTTTAAGTGACCATTTGAAATTATTCATTGGCTTAACAGAAAAGATTAGCGATGAAGTAACTATGGTTGAAAAGGAAGAGGAGAAAAAAGACAAGGTTTTGGAGATGACAATTGAGGAGCTAGACTTATCTGTCAGATCATATAATTGCTTGAAACGTGCAGGTATTAACACAGTAGAAGAACTTATTCAACGTACTGAAGAAGATATGATGAAAGTTCGTAACCTAGGCAAGAAATCTTTGGAAGAAGTTCAAACAAAATTAGCAGAATTAAATCTGTCTTTACGTAAGTCAGACGAGTAAAGGAGGTTGGGATCATGGCATACCGTAAACTGGGAATGAGATCCAGTACCCGACAAGCCATGTTTAAAAATATCGTCACTTCCTTATTAAAAGAAGAGCGCATTGAAACCACAGAGACCAGGGCAAAAGAATTAAGAAAAATTGCTGACAAAATGATTACTTTAGGTAAAAGGTCAGATCTCCATGCCAGACGGCAGGCTCTTGCGTATCTTACAGAAGAAGATGTGGTGACGAAGTTATTTGAGACAATTGCTCCGCGTTATAAAGATCGGCAAGGTGGGTACACCAGGATAATCAAAACTGGTTATCGCCGCGGTGATGGGGCTCCAATGGTACTGGTAGAATTAGTATAACTTAAATTTATTAATGTCATTGAGTCAGGTCAGGTGTGGGAAAAGCCTTTACCTGGCTTAATTTTTACTGAGCTGGTATTTACTTTAGATAGCCAATACACTTCTTAAGGTTGTGATCGAAGTGATAAAAGTAGAAAACTTAGTTCATTTGTATAAGGAAGGTACAGAACAGGAAACACGTGCCTTAGACAACGTAAACCTTGAAATCAAGCAAGGAGAATTTGTTGTTATTATCGGGCATAATGGTTCAGGTAAATCCACATTGGCTAAGCATTTTAACGGTTTGTTACTGCCTAGTTCAGGTCGGGTACTAGTCAATGGTCAGGACACTAAAGACAGGGATAAAATTTGGGAGATTCGAAGACGTGTAGGTATGGTTTTCCAAAACCCTGATAATCAGCTAGTAGCTACAATTGTTGAAGAAGACGTGGCTTTCGGGCCGGAAAACTTAGGAATTGAGCCTGAGGAAATTCGGAGACGGGTCGATCATGCCTTAGCGTTAGTTGGTATGGCCGACATGAAGAAAAGGCAACCACATCATCTTTCAGGGGGACAAAAACAAAGGGTCGCTATAGCAGGCATTATTGCCATGAAACCAAGTTGTATTGTTCTTGATGAACCTACTGCTATGCTGGATCCTAGGGGTAGAAGAGAAGTAATAGATACGATTACTTCCTTAAACAGAGAAGAAGGTTTGACTATAGTGCATATAACCCACTATATGGAGGAAGCCGTTAATGCCGATAGGGTTATTGTAATGGAAAGAGGCCGTATCGTAATGGAAGGGACGCCTAGGGAGATTTTTAAAGAAGTTGAAAAACTAAAAAAACTCCGTATGGATGTCCCTCAGATGACTGAGCTGGCTTATCAGTTACGAAAAGAAGGCCTATCTATCCCTGCCGAAACTTTAACGGTTGATGAGATGGTGAAATATCTATGTTAATAAAACTCGAACATGTATCACATATCTATAAAGCAAATACCCCCTATGAAACAAAAGCCTTAGATGATGTAAATTTAGAAATAAAGTCTGGAGAATTCGTTGGTCTTATCGGACATACAGGATCCGGTAAATCTACTTTAGTTCAGCACTTGAATGGTTTATTATTCCCTACCCAAGGACGGGTCTTAATCGGTGATGAAGAGATAAAGCAGAATGGCGGAAATTTAAAAAAGATTAGGCAGAAGGTCGGCTTAGTCTTTCAATATCCTGAGCATCAGCTATTTGAAGAAACTATTTACCAAGACATTGCCTTTGGGCCAAGAAATTTGGGCCTTAGCGAAAAGGAAATCGAAGCCAGAGTCAAAGAAGCCATGGAAGCAGTAAACTTAGATTATAAAAGCCTAAAGGATAGATCCCCTTTCGCTATAAGTGGAGGGCAAATGCGTAGAGTTGCCATAGCCGGAGTTCTGGCTATGCAGCCTGAGGTTCTAATTTTAGATGAACCTACAGCAGGTCTTGATCCACAAGGCAGAGAGGATATCTTAGAAGAAATAGCTGCCTTGCATCACAACCTTAAAATTACTGTTATTTTAGTTTCTCACAGCATGGAGGATATTGCTCGTTATACTAACCGGGTTGTGGTTATGAGCGGAGGTAAAATAGCCATGAATGGTACTGCCCAAGAGATTTTTACCAGGGTAGAAGAACTGGAACAACTTGGTTTGGGTATACCTATGGTCTCTCGCCTTATGCATCGTTTGAAAAACCGAGGAATTCCTGTACCAATTGATATTTTCACCGTGGAAGATGCTAAAGAAGCGATATTAAAATGGCAAAGAGGTAAAAAAAATGCTTAAAGATATAACTATTGGCCAATTTATACCTGGAGAATCGGTTGTTCATCGCCTTGATCCGCGTACTAAGATACTAGGCGTAATTTTATACATGATTGGTTTGTTTGCGCTAGATAGGTTGGAAGCTTTTGTAGCTGTTGCCATTTTAACTTTATTGATCGTTTGGCTCTCTCGTATTCCATTAAATTATCTATTAAAAGGTTTAAAACCTGTTCTAATAATTTTATTGTTTACAGTAGGACTTCACTTCTTTCTTACGCCAGGTACAGTTATTTGGAGACTAGGTCCACTAAAGGTTACCATTGAAGGCATTAAACAAGGAATATTTATGTCTTTGCGTCTGATTTTTCTGGTACTGGTTACCTCCCTTTTAACCCTTACAACTTCACCGATTAACTTAACTGATGGACTGGAGAAGTTACTAGGACCTGGCAAAAAAATCGGATTACCAGCTCATGAACTGGCCATGATGATGAGTATTGCTTTGCGGTTTATTCCAACTTTACTTGAGGAAACAGAAAAGATCATGAAAGCCCAGATTGCCAGGGGAGCTGATTTTGAAAGCGGTAACCTGTGGCAGCGGGCTAAAAGTATGGTTCCCCTATTAGTTCCTCTCTTTGTAAGTGCTTTCCGGCGGGCCGATGAATTGGCTCTGGCAATGGAAGCACGTTGCTACAGGGGTAGCATTGGGCGAACCAAGATGAAGCAGCTAAAAATGACAGGTCGGGACTATTTTGCTATAGCCATTTTATCTGTTTTTGTAGGTTGGGCTTTTATTTACCGTTTCTTCTTTTAGGCCAAAGTTAATAATTAATTGGTGAAAAGGCTATGAAGAGAATCAAGTTAACCTTATCATATGACGGTACAGAGTATAATGGATGGCAAATACAAACTAAGCCTTTTGGGGTAAAAACGATTCAAGGTACTTTAGAAGATAGGCTAAGAAGATTAACTGGTGAAGAAATTAAAGTTGTTGCGGCAGGTAGAACTGATGCTGGAGTTCATGCCTTGGGGCAAGTAGTTCATTTTGATACTGGTTCTTCCATACCCGTAGATCGGTATCCTATGGCATTGGAAGGTTTACTCCCTCAAGATATTGTGCCTTTGAAAGCTGAATTAGTAGACGATACATTTCATGCCCGTTATAGCGCTAAAGGGAAAACATATCAGTACACTATGGACCAGGGTGTTAGCCCCCATGTGTTTTGGAGGAGATTTGCTTACCATTATCCTTTTCCTCTGAATTTAGATGCTATGAAAGAGGCAGCTAAGCTTTTGATTGGAACCCACGATTTTACTTCTTTTTGTGCTAGTGGCAGTTCGGTAAAAGACTTTACCAGAACAATTACCTCTTGCCTCTTATGGCAGGAAGGCCAATTTTTACATTTCCAAGTGAGTGGCAACGGGTTTTTGTATAATATGGTACGGATTATGGGAGGAACACTACTTGAGGTTGGTAGGGGAAAGATTGGTCCTAGGCAAATTACAGATATTATCAAAGCCAAAAGTAGAAACGCAGCCGGTCCAACCCTGCCACCTCAAGGGCTTTGTCTGATGAAGGTAGATTATTGATGGCAAATAAAACTTTTTAACATTTGTCAAGTTAGTTATTAAGTATAACAAGCCTAAGAAAATAATCTTAAGCAGAAAAGTATCTGTCAATGTAATTTTCTTGACATTGATTTGATTTTAAACTAAAATTATTGGTGTGGTTTTTTGCTTATTTTTATTAATACCATGAGCCCCGGTAGAGATAAGAATCAAAAAGCCAATACGCAGCAAGCAAGGAGGGAAATCAATGACCACTTATATGGCTAAGCCTAGTGAAGTGGTGAGAAAGTGGTATATTGTTGATGCCACTGACAAGACTTTAGGAAGACTTGCCACCGAAGTAGCTACTTTACTGAGGGGAAAACATAAACCTATTTTTACACCACATGTGGATACTGGTGATCATGTTATAGTAATAAATGCTGAGAAAGTGAAACTTACAGGCAAAAAGATGGCTCAAAAGAAATATTATCGTCACTCCCGTTTTCCGGGGGGTTTAAAGGAAATTAGTTTTGAAACACTATTACAGAAACACCCGGAAAGAATTATAGAAGTTGCCGTTAAAGGTATGATTCCACATAACCGTTTAGGCAGACAAGTTATTAAAAAGTTAAAAGTATATCGTGGACCGGAACACCCTCATCAGGCTCAAAAACCTGAAGTATGGGAATTTGAAGCATAGGACGGAAGGAGGAAAAAGATTTGGCACAAGTTCAATACTATGGCACTGGGCGCCGTAAAAAATCAATAGCCCGGGTAAGATTAGTACCTGGGGATGGGACAATTCTCATTAACCAAAGACCCCTTGAAGAATACTTTGGCAAAAAGACTTTAGAAATGATTGTCAAGCAGCCCTTAGTTGTTACCGAAACCGGAAACAGATTTAATGTTATTGCCAAAGTTGAAGGTGGCGGAACAACTGGTCAAGCAGGAGCCGTGCGCATGGGTATCGCCAGGGCACTCCTTAAGGCTGATGAATCTCTCCGTCCAGCGCTAAAAAGAGAAGGATTTTTAACTCGTGACCCAAGAATGAAAGAACGTAAAAAATATGGCCTTAAGAAAGCTCGTAAAGCTTCTCAGTTCTCAAAACGTTAATATTACTGTTTCTTTACACTCGAGTTTGTTCAAACTTACAAAGTTTGTTTGCGAGTTTACAAAACCGTCATAGGTATAAAAACCTCTGGCGGTTTTTTTGTGTTCAAAAATAGATATAGAAATAAATAAAAATATGCTAAACGGACGTAGTTTTAATCCCTCGAAAGCAAGTAGAATTCCGATGTGTAGGTGGTTTCGATATTTCCTCCCTAAGGTTATACCCTGCGTATGAATACTCATTTTATGAGTAAACCTTCC
>DUOV01000023.1 GCA_012838615.1 Clostridia bacterium
CAATTTAACTCCCCAGGCTATAGTAGAAGCCGTAAAAAAGATAATGGAGCAAAAGTAGGACTGGTATTTCAGTCCTTTTTTGTTGCGGTTTTTCAAAGTAGAGGGAGCAGGCGAATGATTGTTCCGCGTCAGCGGTCAGGGGACACTCCGTTCAGGAGGCAGGAAGCAAGAGGTAAGAGGCAAGAAAGAAAACACCTATCTTGCTTCTGGCTTCTGGTCTCTTGTTTCTTGAACGGAATGTCCCCAACTAATAACTCCTACGCGTTGACCGTGAGCCAAGCTTGCGACGGCTGTGGAAATTAGTCCCGCTCCACAAAACATTCGCCCCCATAGCTTCAAGTTGCTGGCGAGGGACTACTCCTTCAGGCACTTCGCCCTAAAGGGACTGATGTAACTACTTAACTTAGAGTAAGCGACTCACGTGCCAACTCTAAGTAAATCGCGATATAACGGGCGTTCGCAAAATTAAAGATTTGAAGGTGATCCTACTGCGCAGGTTAGAATACTATCCTACTCCTCATGAAAATTCCATGCATAATTGGAAGCGGATAGCCCATCCTTTACGGACGGTAAAAAATTTTATAATTATTACTATCGGTCGTTTTTTGCCTTCCATTAGGCTGAAGAATTTTTTGTACCGTACTTTTTTAGGCATGAAAATTGGACAAGATGTAGGTATTGGACTGATGGCAATGGTAGATATTTTTCACCCGGAAAAAATCAGTATCGGTGATAAAAGCGTTATAGGCTATAACAGTACAATTCTCTGTCATGAGTTTTTGCCTGATGAGTATCGGTTAGGAGAAGTTGAAATCGGAAAAAATGTACTGATAGGAGCTAATACTACCATATTGGCCGGTACCAAAATAGGGGACGGGGCTTTAGTTTCAGCCGGTTCCTTGGTTAATAGGGATGTACCTCCTTACACCTTGGCTATGGGAGTGCCGGTTAAAATAGTGAAAAATCTTAGAGAAAGTTCTTAGCTTAAGTGCTTTTTAATTAGTCACTAAGGAGAATTCTGCAATGTGGAAAAAAATGTTCAATAGAGCATATAATCTCTTATGGCTTAACCCTTTCAGGCCTTGGTTTCTGATTACTTTAATTATTATTAACTTTTTAGGGTCTATTTATGGTTATTACTGGTATCGCCATCAATTGGCTTCCACGCCAATTTTTTTATGGTTTTTTGTACCGGATAGTCCTTTATCCACAACCCTAACGGCTGTTGCTCTTTTTCTAATTCTTATAGACAAAAGAAACAGTCTCTTTGAATGGATTGCCTTTACTGCTGTTATTAAATACGGGGTCTGGGCAGTCATAATTATTTCTCATTTTGGTTTAACAGGAGGAGTAATTCAGCCGGAAATATGGATGCTCTGGTTTTCCCATCTGGGCATGGCTGTTGAAGGGACTATCTTTTTACGCCAGGTAAAGGTAGCCCGTCGGGAAATAGTAACAGGACTTCTTTGGATGTTATTTAATGATTTATTAGATTACGGTTTGGGGATATATCCCTATCTTTACGCTTCCTACCAATGGCTTATCGCACTTATTGCGGCTCTAAGCTTATCCCTCTTCTTAAACTTACATCAATTACCAACTCTTGTTAAAGGTAAATAAGGTCTTTAGAGAGAATATATGGGCTAAGAGGCAAAAGCTTAGAAAGTTGGTGATAGCAGTGCTGCGTATGGAGTATGGTTTGAAACTGGAGCAAAGTCAAAAACTTATTATAACTCCTGAACTAAAGCAGGCTATCAATATTTTGCAGTTTTCCTCCCTGGAATTGTCAGAGTATTTGCAACAACAAGTTACGGAGAATCCTGTTCTGGAGTTAAAAGAACTGGATGAGAAAGAAAACATTGATAAGATGCTAGAACCTGAAATTGACTGGAAAGAAGTTTTTAACGACAAGAGTGATTTAGGTATACCTTACACTCCTGAGGAGAAAGGAACCGGTTATTCCATGGAACATTTCCTTTCTCAGGCTCCTACCTTGCTTGAACACCTAAGTTTACAGTTAAATTTACTTCCCCTTACATCTAAAGAACGTAAAATAGGTACTTATCTCCTAGGCAATATCGATCCCAACGGTTATTTACGGGTAGAGTTGTCTGAAGTTTGCGAGAAGTTTGACTGTAGCAAGGTTGAAGTGGAAAATGTGCTGACCAAAATCCAGAGTTTTGATCCTCCAGGTGTTGGAGCAAGAAATCTAACCGAATGTCTTTTACTACAACTGAGGGGTCAGACTTCCCCTGACCCTATTGCTGAAGATATTATCCGAAAGCACCTTCTTGACCTGGCGGAAGGAAAATGGCAAAAAATTGCCCAAAGTTTAGAGATCACTCCTCAGGAAGTACAAAAAGCAGCCCAGGTAATTAAAACCCTGGATCCCAAGCCGGGAAGCAGATTTGCAAGTGATAAACCCCGGTATATAGTTCCTGATATAGTAGTAGAAGAAATTGAAGGCGAGTATATTGTTTTAGTTAATGATAGTGCTTTACCGCGTCTTACTATTAATCCCCTTTATGAGGCCATCCTTAAAAACCAAAATGATCAGGCTACAGTAAAGTTTATCGAACAAAAACTAAATTCGGCCCTTTGGTTGCTTAAAAGTATTGAGCAACGGCGCTTGACTCTTTACAGAGTTGCTAAATGCATAGTTGATTGTCAACGAAGCTTTTTAGAAAAAGGCATAAGATATTTAAGACCACTCAACTTGCGTCAGGTAGCAGATACTCTGGGAATTCACGAATCAACAGTAAGCCGGGCTACAGCCAATAAATATATGCAAACCCCAAGAGGTATCTTTGAGCTAAAATTTTTCTTTGCCACCGGCATAGAAAATAAAAATGGTACTACTACTTCAGTAGAAAGCATAAAGGCTATAATTCGGGAATTGTTGGCTGCAGAAGACCCTACAGCTCCTTTAAGCGATCAAAAAATTTCCGAAATCTTAGGTTCAAAAGGCATCAATATTTCCAGGCGGACTGTGGCTAAATACCGCGGGGAAATGGCTATTCCTACTGCGGCTAAAAGGAAGCGTTTTAAATGATGGGCACAACTGGAGGAAATTTTTTGCAAATATAGAATTAGTAGATACAAGCATTTCTTTTGTTAGGGGCTGGGGTCATGATGGGTAAAAAGAAGTTTAGTATTGTTGCATTCCCCCAAAAGTCCAACAGGCTGAGTAAGAAAGCTTGTGCTCTTTTTGAATATTTTCCTACGCCTGTGCTTCTGATTGATAAAAGCTGGAAAATATGTAAGGTAAATAAAGCTGCTCTTAAAGTATACGGATATACAAAAGCGGAAATGTGTGCCATGAATGTGAAACAACTTTTTGCATCCGGAGAGATAAATGTTATCCCTCTAAATTCAGTTAAAGAAACAGTACACCGCCGGAAGGACGGAAGAACATTTCCTGTCGAGGTAAAATCTTACCCTTTATCGTTTTGCTGGAGAGAGCGTTTATTGCTTATTATTCAGGACATAACTAAGAGAAGAGAAGCTGAGCAAAAAGCTCAAACTGAAGAGACTAATTTAAAATTGATTTTGGATAATGTTCCCGTAGGAATAGGAATTTACGAGCAGACGGGAAAACTGGTTGATTGCAATAATGCCTTGGCTGAGATTCTTGGTTACCAAAAAACTGAATTACAGCAAATGAATATCCGGGATTACACCCATCCGGAAGATGTGCTGATTTCTGAAAAATGGAGAAAAAGCTTTTTTGAAGGCACTATTCATAATTATTCTATCGAAAAAAGGTATATAAAAAAGGACGGCAGTATAATCTGGGCCAACATTAACGTTGCAAGGTATTATTATGCAGATGCCAAAGCTAGTCGTCATTGTGTGGTTGTTGTAGAAGATATTACTGCCAGGAAGAAAATAGAATATCTGTTGAGACATAATAAAGTTCCTATCAATGTTATTCTTTACGGTAAACAATCGGTGCTAACAGAAGGAATGCGCTATATATTACAGACTTCGAGGGAACTGAATCTGGTAGGTCATGTGTTTTCTCCGGAAGATTGTTATGTTTTATTAGAAAACAGATTTGTGGACATTGTGTTAATTGATGAAGGAACTGCCGGGCAAGATGCCTTGCTGCTCCGTAACAATTTAGACATGAAATTTCCGGGTGTTAAGGTTGCAGTACTCGGTTTTTCAGAACAAGAGGGGCATGATTTTGACCAAATTCCTTACTTTAGATTACAAGAACATAGTCTTGAAGAACTGGTTTTGATTATTAAGAGTCTAAAAGATACTGACCATGATGGGCCTATCTCTAACATAACGGCACAACAAAAAATGAGAAATTCCTCTCTGTTAGATACACTAACTGAAAGGGAAAAACAAATCCTGTACCTTTTGGCTCTAGGCAAAACTAACAAAGAAATCGGACGAGAAATTCATCTTAGCCATTCTACAGTCAGAAACTATGTTTCCAGTATTTTGCGAAAGTTAAATCTGCCTAATCGAACGGCGGCTGCAGCTGTTTATAATGATGTGGTTAAGAAAGTATAATAATAGATTAGCAGGACTCCTTCTAGGAGTTCTTTTTTATCTATCTTTGCAGTTTTGCAAAGTTGAGATGAAGCAGGCAAATGGTTGTTCCGCGCTATAAAACATTTGCCCCCTTTGTCATTACAGAAAATTTTATTTTGTTGTTTGCAAAAAAGGCGGGGGAGCGGAAATCAGTACAAATGTACTAGCAAGATATGGCATTTATAACTATTAATCGGCATTTTTTTACATTATTATATTTTTAATCTTACAGAAACAGGAAAGGAGGGTGCAACCATCAAATTAAATGAAAATTTGTGGGATCAGTATTTTTCACTTTTAGATCAGTTGCCCCTCATGGTATGTTGTACCGACAGTCAAGGTAAAGGTGTCTATTTTAATAAGGAATGGTTATCTTTTGCTGAGGCAGAACTGGAACAGGAACTAAGTTATGGTTGGGTCGAGCGGGTACATCCGGCAGATGTGGATAGGCTCATGTTTAAGCTGTCGCTTGCTTTTAAAGAGCGTGCTCCTTTTCATTATGTTTACCGTCTGCTCAATAGCCAGGGTGAATATAGGATTATTGAGACTTTTGCCACACCTGTTTACAACTCCCCTGACGAATTTTTGGGATATATTGGGCTGAGTTATGACCGTACAGCTAAAGACAGCAGCTTGCAAGAACTGCTGGAAAGCGAATTTAGGTACGCAAGCCTGTTTAAAAACAATAGTGAAGTTATCTTGCTAATCGATCCGAGTAATGGTGACATTGTTGATGCTAACCCGGCAGCCTGTGCATTTTACGGCTATAATAAAGATGAATTACTTAAGATGAAGATAAAGGAGATAAATACTTTACCGGAAAAAGAAATTTTTGCTGCTATGCAGAGTATTACTTTCGACAAAGCTAAAAAGTTTAACTTTAAGCACCGTTTAGCCACGGGAGAGATAAGAGAAGTCGAATCTTACGCATCTTATGTTACCTTTAGCGGAAAGCCATACCTATACTCTATTATCCATGATATTACCGATAAAATGTTGGCAGAAAGGCAGCTGCAGGATGCTTATATAGAGTTGGAGCAGATTTTTAATTCTACCGCCGAAGGAATGAGAGTGATTGATAAGGACTATAACATAATCAAGGTTAACCACAAACTGCTGGAAATGTTAGGAATCAAGAAGGAAGAAGCCTTAAGAAAGAAATGTTATGAAGTGTTTCCCAGTCAAAAATGTAAATCTCCTGCTTGCTTTTTAAACCTTGTAAAAAACGGAAGGAATTTAGCAGAGTGGGAAACAGAATTTTCCACACCTGACGGCCGGAGTATTTCCTGTAGTGTGGTAGCAAGCCCCTTTAGAGATAGAGAGGGCAATTTAATCGGCGTAGTAGAAAGCGTAAGGGATATTACAAGCAGAAAAAGATACGAAGAACAAATTAATTTTCTGGCTTATCATGATCATTTGACAGGATTGCCCAACAAGTTGAATTTTGTCCAGACTCTTGAACAAGAGCTGAAGCGTGCAAAAGAAAATAAGCAAAAGCTGGCTGTTATGTTTATGGATTTAGATGAATTTAAAAATGTAAATGATACACTTGGCCATTCAGCAGGGGATAAGTTGCTGGTGGAGTTTGCCCAAAGACTTTTACACTTAATACGGAAAGTTGATGGCGTAGCAAGAGTTGGTGGAGACGAGTTTGTTTTATATATAAAAGATATTAAGGGTGTTGAAGAAGTAAAAACCGTAGCAGAAAAGATACTAAATGCTATTGAACAGCCGTTTTTTATTAAAGACCAGGAAATAACCATCTCTGCCAGTATAGGCATAAGCTTATTCCCTGCTGATGGAATAGATGCAGATACCTTGATTAAGCGGGCTGATAGTTCTATGTATTGGGTTAAGGAGCAAAGTAAACGTTCCTTTGCTTTTTATACCAAAGACTTAAATAAGCCGCTGCTCAACCGTATTAAAACAATTAAAAACCTAAAAAATGCTATTAATAAAGAGGAATTTGTCCTGCATTATCAACCCCAATACCATGCGCGGACCGGTAAAATTGTAGGCCTGGAAGCTTTGGTACGCTGGCAACATCCGGAACTGGGCCTTATTATGCCTAAGGATTTTATTACCTTGGCTGAAGAAACAGGATTAATTATACCTATAGGGCAGAAAGTACTTCTAACTGCTTGCAGCCAAATGAGGAAATGGCAGGAGATAGGAATTGCTCCAAAGCGTCTAGCTGTAAATATATCTACTTGCCAACTTAGACAGCATGACTTTGTCGACATGGTTAAAGAAGTTCTGCTAAAAACTCAAATCAATCCTGCACAGCTTGAATTAGAGATAACAGAAAGTTTTGCTATGGAAAAAGGTAGTTGCCTTAGTGTTTTACGCGAGTTAAAGGCTTTGGGAGTTCGAATAGCTTTAGATGATTTTGGTACTGGTTATTCGTCTTTAAGCTATTTAAGCGGTGCTCCCATAGATGTTATAAAGATCGATAGTTCATTTGTAAAACAGCTTATTAGTGATAATAATAGAGCCATTGTTAGTGCCATTATTGCTATGGCTTGTACTCTTGGTATGGAAGTAACGGCCGAGGGGGTAGAGAATAAAACCCAACTTTACTTTTTACGGAGAACAAACTGTAGATATTTACAAGGTTATCTCTTTAATAAACCCTTATCACAAGTAGAAACCCAAAGACTTTTATTTAAAGAAAAGAAAAGAGAAGAAGAGGAACTCCAAAGATTAATATAGGTTAAAGTCGGCGGGAAGTAGTTTTAAAAGGCGAGGATTAAGGAAACATAATTTGCTCGCCTTTTTTATTTTGCCAAATAAATTTAGAGGATTTTTCCGATATATGTTGAATATAAGGCTGGATGTAGATAAGTGTAATACTTGTCTACTTTTTACTTATAGTATCTAGAAATCTTTGGTATACTACTTTAGGAACTAATTATGCTAAAATTCGCCATTTCATAATCCAATAAATTACAAAATAAATAAGGAGGAATTAATATGACAGTAAAAATTGGAATTAATGGCTTTGGAAGGATAGGTCGGCTTGTTTTTCGGGCTGCCTTAAACAATCCGGAAGTAGAGGTTGTGGCAATAAACGACTTAGGTAACGCAGAGTCTAACGCGCACCTTTTAAAGTACGATTCAATACACGGAATATTAAATGCTGAAGTATTTGCTCAAGACGGTTCATTTAAGGTTAACGGTAAAGAAGTTAAGGTTTTTGCAGAAAAAGATCCGGCCAAGCTACCTTGGAGTTCAGTAGGGGTAGATGTGGTTGTAGAATCAACAGGTTTATTTACTGACGCTACGAAAGCAGCAGCCCACTTAGAAGGCGGCGCCCAAAAAGTAATTATTTCGGCCCCTGCTAAAAACGAAGATATTACAATTGTTATGGGTGTAAATGAAGAAAAATATAATCCTGCAGAACACAAAATCATTTCTAATGCATCTTGCACTACTAACTGCCTAGCTCCTGTAGCAAAAGTCCTCAACGAAAAGTTTGGTATTAAAAGGGGTCTTATGACTACTGTTCATTCCTACACTAATGACCAGCGTATCCTAGATCAAATACATAAAGATTTAAGACGGGCCAGAGCAGCAGGTTCCTCTATTATCCCTACTACTACCGGGGCCGCTAAAGCAGTTGCTTTAGTATTGCCTGAGTTAAAAGGTAAGCTTAACGGTTTCGCCATGCGCGTACCTACTCCTAATGTTTCTGTGGTAGACTTGGTTGCTGAACTAGGTAAAGACGTAACCGCTGAAGATATCAACGGAGTTTTAAAAGCTGCTGCGGAAGGGGAACTGAAAGGTATTTTAGCCTATTCTGATGAGCCCCTTGTTTCCATAGATTATAACGGTAATCCTCATTCCTCCATTGTTGATGGACTCTCCACCATGGTAATTGAGGGTAATATGGTTAAAGTTGTAGCCTGGTACGATAATGAATGGGGCTACTCCAACCGCGTTGTAGATTTAGCATCTTACATTGGTAAAAGAGGTTTTTAGTCGGGATGGATAAGAAAACTGTTAGAGATATTGAAGTTAGTGGCAAGAAAGTTTTAGTTAGGGTAGATTTTAACGTACCTATGGACGATAAGGGACAAATTACAGATGACACCCGCATTCAAGCTGCTTTACCGACGATCAATTATCTGTTAGAACAAAAGGCTAAGGTTATCTTAGTCTCCCACTTAGGTCGTCCTAAAGGTAAAGTAAATCCTAAGTATAGCTTAAAAACCGTAGCTCAGCATTTGGCTCAAGTGCTGGGTCGGGAAGTCAAGTTTGCTCCAGAAGCAATTGGACCTGAAACAACAGCTCAGGTAAACTCTTTACAGGATGGGGATATTCTCCTTTTGGAAAACATTCGTTTTTACGAAGGAGAAGAGAAAAATGATGCTAATTTAAGCAAAGCTTTAGCCGAGCTGGCTGAAGTCTACGTTAACGACGCTTTCGGTACAGCCCATAGGGCTCATGCTTCCACAGCCGGCGTTGCTGAGTATCTGCCTGCTGTAGCTGGTTTCCTGATGGAAAAAGAGCTGGTTGTTATGGGTAAGGCCTTGGCTAAGCCGGAACGTCCTTTTATGGCTATTCTGGGTGGAGCAAAAGTGTCGGACAAGATCGGTGTAATTGAAAATTTAATTAGTAAGGTTGACTTGTTACTAATTGGTGGAGGTATGGCCAACACCTTTTTAAAAGCCCAAGGATATGAAGTAGGTAGCTCCCTCTTGGAAGAAGATAAGCTTGGGTTAGCTAAAGAGCTACTTACTAAGGCAGAATCCAAAGGAGTAAAAATCTATTTGCCTGAAGATGCTGTCATTGCGGAAGAGGTAAGCCCAGACGCTGAAAATCAGGTAGTAGATGTTCAGGAAGTTTTGCCGGAAGGTAAAATCCTTGATATTGGGCCTAAGACTGCTGCTCAGTATGCTGAGCTGATTAAGACCAGTAAAACCGTTATCTGGAATGGACCGATGGGTGTCTTCGAAATGGCACCTTTTGCCCAAGGAACAATGGCTATTGCTCAAGCCATGGCTGAAGTAGAAGGAGTAACCATTATCGGTGGCGGTGACTCAGTAGCTGCTGTAGAAAAAGCAGGGGTAGCAGATAGAATGACCCATATTTCAACAGGTGGCGGTGCTTCTTTGGAATTCTTAGAGGGCAAGGAACTGCCTGGTGTGGCAGCACTATTAGATAAATAAGTCACCGGTCATCGATAGTCCTCAGTCATCAGTAAATAAGTCCCCAGTTACTAGTCGCTAGTTACTGGGGACTGAGGACTCCGCAAAGCGGTTACTAGGGACTGGGGACTGAATACTGGCGACTTGAACATTGACGAGGTGAGAACATGAGAAAACCATTTATTGCAGGAAACTGGAAAATGTATAAAACACCGGCTGAAACAAAGGTGTTCTTTAAGCAATTATTACCGCTCATAGAGAAAACTGACATAGAGGTAGGTATTTGCCCTCCCTTTATAGATCTAGAAACTGCTATCAACATGGCCAAGGAGTCCTCCATTGGCATTGGGGCTCAGGACGTGTATTGGGAAGAAGAGGGAGCTTTTACCGGTGAGGTAAGTCCTAGCATGTTATTTAGTATTGGCTGCAGATATTGTATCGTCGGCCATTCAGAAAGAAGACAGTATTTTGGCGAAACAGACGAAACAGTTAACAAAAAGGTAAAAGCTTTGTTGAAACATCAAATTACTCCTATAGTTTGTGTCGGCGAAAGCTTAGAACAAAGGGAGCAAGGTGTTACGGAAAAAGTATGCGCTACCCAAATTAAGCAGGGGTTACAAGGATTGACACCCCAAGAAGCGGAAAAAATAGTAATTGCCTATGAACCAATTTGGGCTATTGGTACAGGTAAAACAGCTTCGGCGGAAGATGCCCAGGAAACAATCAAGTATATTCGCAGCGTACTGGCTGAATGCTTTGGTGAGTCCCCAGCTCAGAAGATTCGCATCCAATACGGGGGCAGCGTAAAACCAGGCAACATTAAGGAATTAATGGCTCAGCCTGACATTGACGGTGCTTTGGTAGGGGGAGCAAGCTTAAAAGCTGAAGACTTTGCAGCAATAATAAATTACAATAAAAAGTAAGATTACGTGGTTAATTTCTAAGGAGTGTACATATTTTGGCATACAAACCTTTAATGCTGGTAATCCTGGATGGCTGGGGTGAAAATGACACCGAAGACGGTAATGCTTTGGCTTTGGCCAAACTTCCCAATTATCGGAGGTTGATTGCCAATTACCCTCATACTACCCTGGAAGCTTCAGGGGAAGCGGTAGGCTTGCCCGCTGAGCAAATGGGTAACTCAGAAGTGGGACACCTTAACATAGGAGCCGGCAGAGTAGTTTATCAAGAGCTGACTAGGATTAATAAAAGCATCAGAGAAGGCACTTTCTATAAAAACCAAATCCTGACGGAAGCCGTGGAAAAGGCTAAAAAGCAAAATAAAGCAGTTCATTTAATGGGACTTTTGTCCGATGGCGGAGTTCATAGCAGCTTAGACCATTTATATGCCTTACTGGACTTGACAAAGAAATATGGCGTCCATAAAGTTTTCGTTCATGCCTTTTTAGACGGCCGGGATGTGCCTCCTGCCAGCGCTAAGGAATATGTGGGAAAACTGGAAGGCAAACTAAAGGAGCTTGGTCATGGGGCAATAGCTACTGTAATGGGTAGGTACTACGCTATGGACAGAGATCGTCGTTGGGAAAGGGTTGCCCAAGCCTATAAAGCTATGGTAGAGGGAGAGGGAAAAAAATCTACCATGGCTTTGGCAGCTGTTGAACAGTCTTACCATGAGCGTATAACTGATGAATTCGTAGTACCCACAGTTATTGTCGATGAAGCCGGTAATCCTAAAGGCAGGGTAGCGGAGGGCGATACGGTCATCTTTTTTAATTTCCGGGCAGACCGAGCTCGGGAAATAACCAGGGCTTTTATTGATAAAGAGTTTGATGGTTTTGTAAGACCGAAGGGCTATTTTCCTGTTCATTTTGTAGCTATGACCCAGTATGACTTTACTTTTGATATTCCCGTAGCTTTCCCGCCCCAAAACCTGAATAATACATTAGGTGAAGTTTTAAGTAAAAACGGGCTTAAACAGTTAAGAATTGCTGAAACTGAAAAATATGCCCATGTTACTTTTTTCTTTAACGGCGGAGTGGAGGAACCTAATGAGGGAGAAGATCGTATTCTCATTCCTTCTCCTAAAGTCGTTACTTACAACTTAAAACCGGAGATGAGCGCCTATCCCGTAACTGAAAAGGCCCTTGAAGAAATGACCTCCGGCAAATACGATGTAGGAATTCTAAATTATGCTAACCCGGATATGGTAGGTCACACAGGGATGCTGGACGCAACTATCAAAGCTTGTGAGACAGTAGATTGCTGTTTAGGCAAAATTGTGGACGGGATTTTAAAGATGAATGGGGTAGTAATAGTTACTGCTGATCATGGTAACGCCGAAGTAATGCTGGATCCGGAAACAGGTATGCCTCAAACTGCTCATACTACTGATAAGGTTCCCTTTATTTTAATTGGTCACGGCTTAGAAGGGAAAAAACTTCGGACAGGTTCCTTACAAGACATAGCACCAACTATTTTGGAATTACTGGATATTCCTAAGCCTGAAGAGATGACAGGGGAATCTTTGCTGATTGATAGTCTTTAAGGTCAGTCCCCAGTCCTCAGTCACCAGTCCCTAGTAGATTAGATAAAACTGGAGACTGGGGTCTGGTGACTGGGGACTTACATGCATACATCATTCATATTAAAAAAGAGTGGAGGAAAGTTTATGCAAGCTATTATAGATGTTATTGCTCGTGAAATAATAGACTCTAGGGGAAACCCGACAGTTGAAGTGGACGTATATTTGGAAGATGGTACAGTAGGTAGAGCTGCCGTGCCGTCTGGTGCTTCAACCGGAGCTCACGAAGCAGTTGAGTTACGGGATGGAGACACTAAGCGTTTTCAGGGCAAAGGAGTATTAAAAGCTGTTGAAAATGTTAATAGTATTATTGCTCCTGAACTGATTGGAATGGATGCTCTTGATCAAGTAGGTGTTGACGAGCTTTTACTAGAATTAGACGGAACTCCTAATAAATCTAAGTTAGGTGCTAACGCTATTTTAGGAGTATCTTTAGCTGTAGCTAAAGCAGCAGCCAACTATTTATCTATGCCCCTTTATCGTTATATTGGTGGAGTAAATGCCAAGGAATTGCCGGTTCCCATGATGAATATTTTGAACGGTGGCAAACACGCAGATAATAACGTTGATATACAAGAATTCATGGTCATGCCTGTTGGAGCCGAAACCTTTGCTGAGTGTCTCCAGATGGGCGTAGAAGTATTTCATAGTTTGAAAGCAGTATTAAAAGCTAAAGGATTAAATACTGCTGTGGGTGATGAGGGCGGTTTTGCTCCAAACCTTGGGTCTAATGAAGAAGCTTTAAGCGTCATTGTGGAAGCAATTAAAAAAGCCGGTTATGAACCTGGAAAAGACGTATTGTTAGCCTTGGACGTAGCTTCAACAGAGCTATATAAAGACGGTAAATATGTATTTGAAGGGGAAAATGTAACACGTACTTCAGATGAAATGATTGCTTACTATGCTGATTTAATAAGCCGTTACCCCATCATTTCTATTGAGGACGGTCTGGCCGAAGATGACTGGGAAGGCTGGAAAAAGATGACTGCTCAGTTAGGTGACAAAGTTCAGTTGGTTGGTGACGATTTATTTGTTACTAATACTGAACGTTTGGAAAAAGGTATTGCTACCGGCGTTGGTAACAGTATCCTCATTAAAGTAAACCAAATAGGAACTCTGACTGAAACCTTGGAAGCTATTGAAATGGCTAAGAAAGCCGGTTATACAGCAGTTATTTCCCATCGTTCCGGTGAAACGGAAGATACTACTATTGCTGACATTGCCGTTGCTACTAATGCAGGGCAAATTAAGACAGGCGCTCCTTCCAGAACGGATCGGGTAGCTAAATACAATCAATTATTAAGAATTGAGGAAGAACTAGATTTCGTAGCCTGCTTCAGCGGTGCTAAAACATTCTACAATCTTAAGAAGTAGTCCCTAGTAGGAGTCCCCAGTCACCAGTCCCTACGACGCCCCTGCAAGGGGCTAGTCCTTTAGGGGTCCTCAGAAAATCATGCATGTAAGGGGGCGAATGTTTTGTGGAGCGGGACTAATTTCCACAGCCGTCGCAAGCTTTGCTTGCGGTTAACGGCGTAGGAGTTCGTCCAGAGCGGAACAATCATTCGCCCCGCCCAAGCCCTAAATGAAATTATTTGGCTGGTGACTGAGAGCTGGGGACTTATTTACTGGGGACTCGCCCCACACAGGGGGCTTCGTAACGACTCCCACAGGGACTCGCGCCACACCGGGCGCTTCGTAACGACTAACTATTAACGACTAACGACCAACGACTAACATATATGTCTCCTAATTAAGTATCCCAGGGAATAATAGTGGCATATTTTGTTATTGTTGTATTATAAATAAGCTTGTGTTAGAATGTATGTGTTTGAAGATATGGAGGTGAGGGCAGCGTGAAAACCGTTATAACAATTTTACAAGTTATTTCAGCAATTGGAATTATAGGTACAGTCCTGCTTCAATCAGGGAAAAGCGCCGGCCTATCCGGTACAATTTCCGGGGGAGCTGAACATTTCTTTGGCAAGAAAAAAGGGATAGATGATTTACTAAGTCGCTTAACTGCAATTATGGCAGCAGCTTTTCTTGTTTTTAGTTTACTTTCAGCCATAGTATAAATTAGTTGTAGCATAATAAGAAGTAATAATAACTATTACTCTAATTAAACTAGGAGATTATATTAGGAGGGATACTTAAATGGACCTGAATTACTTAGTTCCTGCTGTAGGCCTGTTAGCTTTGCTCTATGCTCTGTATCTAAGCAGCAACATTTCTAAGGCCGATGCGGGAAATAGCAGAATGAAAGAAATCGCTTCTGCTATTCACGAAGGAGCCATGGCCTTTTTGACTAGGGAATACAAAGTCCTAGTTTTCTTTGTAATCGGCATGGTTGCCTTAATTTTAATTTTAGGTTTTACCACAGGTTCAGAAAGTCTGAAACCTGAGACTGCTATTGCCTTCGTCATGGGTACCATTGCTTCCGTTTTAGCAGGTTATTTTGGCATGAATGTGGCAACCAAAGCTAACGTTCGTACGGCTAACGCTGCCCAGACAGGTATGAACAAAGCCTTTGGCATTGCTTTTTCCGGCGGCGCTGTAATGGGTATGTGTGTAGTTGGTCTTGGCATGTTAGGGGTTGGTATTGCCAATCTGCTTTTCGATGATCCCGGCGTAGTCAATGGCTTTGCTTTGGGGGCCAGCTCAATCGCTCTCTTTGCTCGCGTAGGCGGTGGTATTTACACTAAAGCTGCCGACGTAGGTGCTGACCTGGTAGGTAAAGTAGAAGCCGGAATTCCTGAGGACGATCCACGTAACCCGGCAGTTATTGCTGACAACGTGGGTGACAACGTAGGTGACGTAGCCGGTATGGGGGCTGACCTTTTTGAATCCTACGTGGGTTCTATTATCTCGGCTTTGGCTTTAGCTGTTGCACTTCAAATTAAAAACGGTTCTATCGTTGCTTTAATGATTGCTGCAGCAGGTGTAGTTGCTGCTATTATCGGCACCTTCTTCGTTAACACTAAAGAAGGCGGTAATGCACAAAAAGCTTTAAATACCGGTACGATCGTATCTTCGATTTTAGCTATTATATTTACTTATTTTATTTGCACAAACTTTATTGACAGTTTTACTGCTGGAGATAAAACCTATACAGGTTTTGGGGTGTTTATTGCTACCATTAGTGGTTTGATTGCTGGCTATTTAATCGGAAATATTACTGAGTACTATACTTCTAGTGACTATAAACCTGTTAAAGAAATTGCCGCTCAATCTGAAACAGGTACGGCTACCAACATCATTTCTGGCTTTGCTACCGGTATGATGAGTACGGCACTTCCCATTATTGTGATTGCTGTTGCTATTATTGCTGCCTTCCAATTTGCCGGTATCTATGGCATTGCTCTGGCAGCTGTCGGTATGCTTTCTACAACCGGCATGGTTGTTGCTGTTGACGCTTACGGCCCTATTGCCGATAATGCTGGTGGTATTGCCGAAATGGCTCACCTTGATCCTAAAGTGAGAGAAATTACCGACAGTCTTGATTCAGTTGGTAATACTACGGCTGCTGTTGGTAAAGGATTTGCTATTGGTTCAGCTGCTCTTACAGCTTTAGCTTTATTCTCAGCCTACACTCAAGCTGCTAACGTAAGTGCCATTGATTTA
Organism: Clostridia bacterium; assembly: GCA_012838615.1. GTDB lineage: Bacteria > Bacillota > DUOV01 > DUOV01 > Zhaonellaceae > DUOV01. The sequence continues at coordinate 15,862 of DUOV01000023.1, forward strand.
TTGAGTGCCAAAGTGGTGGCCGGTGCTTTTATCGGCGGTATGCTGCCTTTCCTTTTTGG
>DUOV01000212.1 GCA_012838615.1 Clostridia bacterium
TCACCTTTACCGGTGATTTTATAATATTTAAAACCTGTATCACTTCGGATACCGCCAGGCAAAAATTCTTTAATATATTCTTCTGGTAAGTCATAACCAATGTCACGGTAAAACTCCCTATACATAAAGTCTCCTGGATACCCTAACTCAGCGCTCCATACCTGCACCGTAGATTCAACATCCCTGGCAAAAGCTGCCACACCGCTAGGACACCTGATTGGTGTATAAATACCATACTTAGGACGTGGTGAAGCATAAAGTAGCCCATGGGATTCTACAAAAAAATATTTGATATCTTCCTGTTTAAGCAATTCATCTAAACCGGGAAAATACCCACATTCGGGGAGCCACATGCCTTCAGGTTTTTTCCCAAAGTGCTTTAAATACTCTTGAATGGCTACCTTGATTTGTGCTTTTAGCACTTCAACCTGATGGGAGTAAAGGGGAGCAAAACAATGGGTAGCCATGGTAGTAATTATTTCCAAAAAGCCGGTGTCCTGTAGTTTTTTAAAACCGGTGATAATATTTCTATTAAATCTTGTGACATATGTATAAAAATTTCTTTCCAACAATTCTTCGTACATTCTAGCTAAATTATTAAATACCGGCTCGTTTGCTGTTCTTTGTAACTCCCTTTTTGCTAAAACCAGTAATTTTTCCAGGTGTTTTTGGTAACGCTTTTGTAAAAGTCCGTCCGTAAACATGGCAAGTAGGGTTGGGCTGAAAGATATGGTTAAGCGATAAGGGACGCTCTCATCGCTTAATTTTTCCAAAACATGAAGCAAGGGAAGGTAAGTTTCAGTCATTGCCTCATAGAACCATCTTTCTTCCAAACAATCTTCGTGCTCCATATGCCTAACGTAGGGCAAATGAGCGTGCAAAATTAGAGCAATATATCCTTTTGACAAATTGTTCATCCTTTCGCTTATTCATTTTTTGTCAAATGGTTAGAGCCATAAGCAAATTCATATTCACTGCCTAGACTACGCCAAATTTCCTTACTTGGTAACCACTGCGGGTCGAATATTTCGGAAAAACCATAGGCTGGGCTGATAAGGTGGTTTGATTGGATTAGTTTGTAATATTTACCTTCGTATATTCTACCTATTTCAGCTTTATATTTAGTATTAGGTTTTTTTATCCAGATATACCAGCTGTCTGCTTTGTCATTAATTTTGATATCAAAATAATTGCCTGCCGTAAGATTATATATGCGCAGAACAGGTTGAGAAGCAAGCCAGGCTTTTTCCCTTGTCTGTTCCTCAAAAAACCTTCTGGTATTATCTGTTATTTCCCAGTAAGCATAAAGCCAATCAGGGTCTTTAGCCATGAGAACAAGTCTATCCTCCTCATAAAATTCCGGCAAAAAATCATCTTCCAGATCATCTCCCGTCTGGTCAAAATCGAAAGAATAATCTTCTGCCAATTCCATATCTTCATGCCGGTGGTCGTGCTCAAGCTTTAAAGGTTTTCTTTGCGCGGTATTAGGTTGTTGCTCTTGAAACGTATAAAAAATGTAGACTGCAAAGGCTACTATGACTAGAATTGCAAGTATTACTGTCATAAAGATAAACTCCTTTCTTAAGCTTTAAATATAGGAAAAATAAATTACGCAACTTGGTGGAATAATGGTTATATCACTTGTCTGTAAAATCTATTATAACCATTCGAATCCAGTCTTATTTGATGTTGAAAGGAGAGGAAATTTTGCCAAGAGAACTAGTTTTGGGCAATGGTCAGTTACTGGTAAACTTTGATTCTGGATTAAGTATGCGGGATCTTTATTATCCTTATGTCGGTTGGGATAATCACATTGTAGGCAACCGTAACAGCATAGGAGTTTATATAGACAATATATTTTCTTGGCTAGATGAAAGTAGCTGGTTGCGGCAGGTTAACTATCTGAAAGAGACCTTAGTAACTAACTGTAGTGCCTATCATCCTAAGTTGGAGATAAAACTATTAATCAATGATGCCGTTCATTTTCGGCATAACATCATTTTAAAAAAAGTTAAAGTAGTAAACACATCTTCTCGAACAAGAGAAGTACGGGTTTTCTTTACCCATGATTTGAATATAGATGGTTCTGAAGTAGGTGATACTGCCATTTACAATCCAGATTTAAACGCAATTTATCACTATAAAAGAAACCGTTACTTTTTGTTTAATGGTTATACAGATGATAAAGAAGGAATTTTTCAGTTTGCAGTTGGAACTAAAAGATTTGGTGGGGCAGAAGGTACTTGGCGGGATGCCGAAGATGGTATATTAGAGGGCAATACCATAGCCCAGGGCTCAGTTGATAGTACTATTAGTTTTCGTTTAAATCTTGAACCCGAAGAAGCCAAATACATCTACTATTGGGTTGTAGTGGGAGCCACTTATTCAGAAATTGTTGATTTAAACCGGTATGTTTTGGAGAATACTCCAGAAAAGTTATTGCGGAAAGTAAGAGATTATTGGCGCACCTGGGTCAATAAAAACAACCAAAACTATTATGATTTGCCTCCCAAAGTCATTGAACTATACAAAAAAAGTTTGTTAATTGTCAGAACCCAAATAGATAATGGCGGAGCAATAATAGCAGCTAATGATAGTGACATTTTAAAATCTGCCAGAGATCATTATAGCTACATGTGGCCTCGGGATGGTGCCTTGGTTGCTTTTGCTTTAGATAAGGCTGGCTATCCGGAAGTAACTACACCCTTTTACCGGTTCTGTAAGAGAGTATTAACTTCCTCAGGATATCTTCTACATAAATATAATCCAGACGGCTCAGTAGGCTCTAGCTGGCATCCCTGGTCCTATAAAGGCCAAAAACAACTTCCTATCCAAGAAGATGAAACTGCACTTGTTTTGTTTGCCTTAGGAGAATATTATAAAAGGGACAAAGACTTTGAATTTATAGCCAAACTTTATAAACCTCTTATCCGTAAAGCCGCTGATTTCTTGGTCGCTTACCGGGACAAGGAAACGGGTTTGCCTTTAGAAAGTTATGATTTATGGGAGGAACGGAGAGGAATATTTACCTTTACTGCTGCAACAGTATACGGTGGACTTATGGCTGCGGCAAATATTGCTGAACTGTTTGGAGATAAATATTTATCAGTTAAATATAAAAAAGCTGCTTTAGAAATAAAGGAAGCTATTGAAAAAAACCTTTATAGTGAAAAATTAGGCAGATTTTTAAGAGGAGCTTATCTTAAAGAGGACGGTTCTCTTGAACCTGATTTTACTTTAGAGAGTAGTTTATTTGCTTTGTTTTTCTGTAAAGTCTTGCCTCCTGATGATCCACGGGTGGTAAATACTATGAGAGCAATCCAAGAAGGGCTATGGGTAAAAACAGATGTTGGAGGGGTTGCTCGTTATACTGATGACTACTATTTTCAACAAAGTCAGGATATAGAAAATGTACCCGGGAATCCTTGGTTTATTTGTACCTTGTGGCTAGCCCAATGGTATATTGCCCTGGCTAAAGGTGACGAAGAATTAGCTATTGCAAAAAAGATCTTAGAGTGGGTAGCTGACCATGCTCTGGAAAGCGGTGTTTTATCGGAACAACTCCATCCCTATTCGGGTAAACCTCTTTCTGTAGCACCTTTAACCTGGTCTCACTCCACTTTTATTTTAGCCGTAGTTGAATATATTGAAAAATATCAAGAGTTAAAAGCCGTAAACTGTAATTAACATCAATATATTATTATTATTATATCTAGGAGTTGGTTGCTTGGATTTAATAAAAGGAAAGAGAAATCCGCCTTGGAATCTAAAAGAGGCTTTTGTTGCCCTTTTGCTAGTTTATTTGATTAGTAATAGTGTAGGTTTTATCGTAAATAGCATGATTGGTAGCTGGTCCCCTTTAAGTCAGTTTACTTTAGCAAGCTTAGTACAGACAGCAGGTATTGTATTGGTTGTATATTATTTTGCCATTAATAAATATCAGGGTACAAGCAAATTGTTGGGCTTTGCTCAGGGAAAAACCGGAAAATATATGGCGGCAGGCCTTGGTGGGGGGATGCTGGTATTGGTTGCCGTTATGGCAAGCAGTATTATTGTAGAAAGGATTTTTTCTGTTCCAGGTGAATTACAGCCTTTTGCCCAACTTGTTATTGAGTCAAAGGGCTTGCCTCAACTTCTGTTGCTATTTTTTTTGGGCGTAGTGTTGGCGCCTTTTGGGGAAGAACTATATTTTCGCGGTTTTCTTTATCCGGCTATACGAGCGCGTTTAGGTGTGCCGCTAGCCATTTTTATCTCAGCTGTAGTCTTTAGTCTGCTTCATTTTGATTTATTACGGTTCATTCCTTTGGCAGTAGGAGGTGCTACTTTAGCCTGGCTTTACGAGAAGACCGATTCCCTATATGTTCCTATTGTAGCTCATGGTTTTTGGAATTTTATTATGCTTTTAATACTTATTATTTTTAAGTAGTAGAGGATATTTGCTTTAAATAAAGAATAACTAGTTAACGAACTAGATTGCTAAGTATTGGGAGGAGAGACTATGAGTTGTAGAGTGAAAAATGCTATTCCAAAAAAGGTAAAGATTGTTGTTGAGCGGGTACCCCAGGATGAATACGGACCCTGTAATTGTCATACTGAAGGCCAAGTGTTTGAAGTTGATTTTGAAAGATGTCCCGCTAATTTTTGTGCCGCTGCCTGGCATAGTCTTTGGCCCGCATTAAGAACACTTGAGCTGGGAGGCAGACATCCGTGGGATAAGGAAGAAGGAGTAACAAGGGTTTGTTGTCCTGATCCAGCTAAGCCGGTAATCTTTAAAATCATAGCCGAGTAGGTGAAAAAAGACCACAAGAGTGGTCTTTTAAGTTTCTTGAACTTATCTGATATAAATACCTTCGGAACACTCTTTAGGTTCTTTATTCTCTTTAGTGGAAGACCAATACATCCGTTTTTTATTGATTAAAAGCCAATCTTGACACAGTTCATAGGCAGGAATTTTCTCATGACCTTCTAATATAGCTATTTTAGCATTGTTAATTGTAAAAGTAATATCCCTATCTACTCTAATAACGGGCTTGGTGAAAGGCGCATAATAACTGTTTTCCTCATACAGGTCAAAAGTGTAGCGAATAGGGTGCTTTTCACCTGGAGGAAGGATGAAGAGGGTAGCTTTAACCTGTTTTGTAGGAAGATTGTCCCAATCAGTCCAGCCTAGTGGAATATTAACATTTCTTCCTACAGGTACAGGTTTTCTGGTAACTGAATCTTGCGGGAATTGGATCTGTAAGAAACCGAAAGCCACAAAATAACCCTCATGTAAAGGAACACAATAGTAGTAGAAAAAATCATCAAAGGACAGTTCTTGTTTTAAAACAATTTCGGCATTAAAAGAACTTTGTCCTCGGTTTTCTTCACCTTTTACTTTTCTTACAACTGTACTTAGTCTGGCTTGTTGCAACAAAGAGCGAACCGATACGTTCACGTAACTTGACAAGAAAGCAACACTTCTCAGCTGAGTCGGCGGAGGGATGATGACGTTAAACATCTTGTATTCTAAAGGATTAAAAGCATTTTTTAACAGGTTGCGATAAAGTAACATTAAAACCATGGCCCCGGCTATTGGTAAAATATAAATAAGTGTTTGTATTTGGAGGGGCGGCTTAAAAGTGGTTAACAGAGAAGATAACCAGCACAGAACAGAAAAAAGCAAGGCATAGTCTAAGAATTGCAGCACCGATTTTGTGGTACCTATAGGCAAAATATAGTACATTTGATACCTTTGAATTAATCTAAAAATATTTGCTGTAAGGTTTTGTTCCGATTCATATGAAAGATCCACTATTTCATCTAAAATGTCTTGCAACTTTTCAACCCTACGCTGGATGACCAGGGAAACGAAGATACCTACAGTACCGAGTAGACCAAGAACACTTCCTACTATGGAGAGAATAACCCAGTTGTAGCCCGGAAGTTGGAACATGTATTTTCCCTCCTTAGTTTTCCAAATTATGACGTAAATTCCTAGCGTGAGAAGCTAAATCTTGGCAACCATTTTCTTCCGCAAAAACTTCAAAAATGCGTAAACTTCTTTGCAAACTATCCGTATGTAAATTATGTTTAGCAGCAAGTTTACCCATTTGAGAGGCAAACCCCCAAAACATTTCACAGGCGACTTGTAATCCTTGTTGTAACAAGTAGATACAGATAGGTTTAAAAGAGTGGCTTAGAAAATCCCAGACTTCCTCACTATAACAAAAAGTGTTTAAGCTTCGGCGGAATAAATAGACAACCCGTTTACAATACTGATTAGTAAGTTGGGCCTGATTGTCCCTGTTTAAATTCCGAAGATAGGACTTGAGGAATTCATTTAAACCTGATATGACTTTATCTAAATGTTCCTTTTGTACTTCGGTTAAAATTAACTCAAAAGCTAGCTCAGTAGGATCATTAGGTGGTAAGTCGTGGTCTCTGACTAAGTCTTCATATTGTAAACCTTCGACCTCATTTAAATTTAAATAAGTTGACTTGTGAGTTTCATGGACTGGAATTGTTAAAAGTTCTTGCAGTCTTTTTATAAAATCAGTACAGGGTACAATTTCAGTCATCATATACCTCCTGATAAGATATAGAATTATTTTCTCAGAAGATTTACTTTGCTATACATAGAAAGGGTGTAATAATTGAGTTTGCGGTCAGGTAATAAATATACTTTAGAAATTACAGGTTTAACACATGAAGGTGCGGGAGTAGGAAGATTAGAAGGAACTGTTGTGTTTGTAGAGGGAGCTTTACCAGGCGAAAATGTAGAAGTAGTGTTGGAAAAGGTAAAAAAGAAGTATGCTACCGGAAGGTTAGATAAAATTGTTACTCCTAGTACTTCTAGAGTCGATCCAGCTTGTTCCTTATACGAAACTTGCGGCGGATGTCAATTGCAACATTTAGATTATGCAAAACAGTTAGAAGCCAAAACTCAGCGAGTTGGGGAAACCCTAAAGCGAATTGGAAAGCTTGAGGATTTTGTCTTAAAACCAATCATAAGTATGCAAAACTCTTGGCATTACCGGAACAAGGCTCAGCTTCATGCCGGTTTGTACGAAGGAAAGGTTCGCTTAGGTTATTATAAACCTGGATCATGGGATTTAGTTCCAATTTCAGACTGCAGACTCTTACCCCAAGATTTTTCTCCAATCATTAGGAGACTGGAAGAATTGCTAAACGCCGGCTTTATTAAACCTTACGACCGAAGAAGCAAACAAGGTTATTTAAAACATGTAGTCATTAAAAAAAGTTTTGCCTCAGGTGAAATTATGGTAGTCTTTGTAACGAGCAATAAACTAACTGAGAAGTTATCTAATATTGCATGCCAACTCAGGGAAGAATTTCCGTCCATCGTTTCAGTCATACATAGTGTTAATGCTAGTGATAAAACAAACCTTGGGACAAATTTCACCTTAATCAAGGGTAAAAATACTATTCGAGAAAAGCTTGAGGGTATTACTTTTTCCATCTCGGCGCCGGCTTTTTTTCAAGTAAATGTAAAACAAATGGAGGTTTTATACCAGCAATCCGTTAATTTTGCAAGTTTAAAGGGGACGGAAACAGTTATCGATCTGTATTGTGGAACAGGAACCATCTCTTTATTTTTAGCTAAACAAGCTGGGTATGTGCATGGTATTGAAGAAATAGAAATGGCAGTTGAAGATGCAAGACTTAACGCTCAACTAAACAGAATTACAAACGTTGAATTTCATGCTGGGAAAGTTGAAATAGTGTTACCTGAATTGTTGGAA
>DUOV01000213.1 GCA_012838615.1 Clostridia bacterium
AGGAGTCAAATGACTGTAGCCGGGCATAAAGATCCTGATTGTTTTAGCTTTATACATGTCTAAGGTTTGTATGGTTGTAGTGAGATCATCCCAGCCTACCAACCAGGGCATGGCCACCAAACTACCGTGGTACGGTAAGTTAAGTTCGGCCAAGTCATGCAAAAGACTTACGTCTACCCTGCCCGTGCCAGGCATAAGCTTTTGTCGTCCCTTTTCTGTAATGCTGTTAAGTGACAAATATAGCTCTACCAAACCTAAATTCGACAATATCTTGATTCTTTCCCTGGTAAGGAATATACCGTTAGTGGTTATTTGAATAGGTGCATGTGAATATTTTGCACGCAAAAAGGAGAGCAACTCCATAATAGCCGGATGACAAAAAGGTTCTCCTTCACAAATCCTAGTCGCCGATTCCCCAATAACGATTCTCTTTTTTCCATCTAAGAAAGTGGCCCATTCTTTTAAGGTAGTCAAAGGCTTCTCACCAATATGGTAGACCTCTACCCCAGAAGGATTATGGTGATGACTGCAAAAAATACAATGAGCATTACATTTTGAAGTAATAGGAAGAATATTATGTTCTGAGATAGTATAGAGGATTAAATGCTCCGACGTCTGTTTCTCCATATTTTTTTACTCCCTGTCGATTTTTGTAATATTATTTTTACTTTTCCGCACAGCTCAACCCTTGGTTTATCAAGTTATTAACAGGGTTATCCACATTATCCACAGGTTTTAGTCCACAAAACATAAGTTCCCATGTGGGTAAGTTTTCCACTTATCCACTATCTTTGTTAATATAAAGCAAGATTTGGGATAGCATTTAAATTCAAATCAGAAGTTTTCCCCTGCAGGTACTGGAAATAACCGGCACAACCTATCATAGCAGCATTATCCGTACAATAGATGAGTTGAGGGCAAATTATTTTAATGCCGTGTCTTTTAGCGTCAGCTAAAAGCCTTTGCCGTAAATACTGATTAGCTGCCACACCTCCTGCCAGGGTAATAGTATCGATACCTTTTTCTACAGCTGCCTTAACTGTTTTAGTAACTAATACGTCAACCACAGCTTCTTGAAAACTTGCTGCAACATCAGGTATATTTACTTCTTCATCCATCTGCTTAGCTCTGTTTAAATAGTTTAAAACACTAGACTTCAGGCCACTAAAGCTAAAGTCAAAACTTTCCTCTTCCAGCCACGCTCTGGGAAAAACAATAGCCTGGGGATCTCCTTTTAAAGCTTCCTTTTCTAGCAAGGGGCCTCCTGGATAACCCAAACCTAAGGCTCTGGCAATCTTATCAAAAGCTTCGCCTGCTGCATCGTCTCTGGTTGAACCTAGCATTTCGTAGTCCCCATGATCTTTCCATAAAATAAGGCTAGTATGGCCCCCGGAGACAACCAAACAAATAACTGGTAACTTTAAATTGGGGCAAACTAGGAAGTTTGCGTAGATATGACCTGCCAGATGATGAACTCCGATTAAAGGTATATTTAAAGCGTAAGCCATAGCTTTAGCAGTAGATACACCTACTAATAAAGCCCCCACCAAGCCTGGACCGTAAGTAACAGCAATTGCATTCAGCTCTTCTAAAGTAACATTACCTTGCCTAAGGGCTTTTTCCACTACCGGCGTGATGTTTTCCAAATGCTTACGGGATGCTATTTCAGGTACAACACCCCCAAATTTTTGGTGAGTGTTAATTTGAGAAGAAATAACATTTGACTTAACCTCTGTTCCATCAACGACTACGGCTGCAGATGTTTCGTCACAGGAACTTTCTAATGCTAAAATTGTAAATCCTTTTTTGGCTTTCATTGTCTTCACCTCTAGATTACTTTACCATAATTTTAAAAATCTCAAACATAAAATCTTATTTTCTTTCTTTAGTTAGTTTAAGCCCTGATAATATTTGCTATAATATGTTAAACACAATGTTTATTTGGGTGATCTGCAAGATGACTAATAGTAAAGAAATGCTTATTTCCCTTAAATCTAAAATTTGGATTGAAGCAAATGGCTCCGTTTTTTTTGGCAACGGAAGAGCAGCCCTTTTCGAAGCTATAGAAGCAACGGGCTCTATCAGACAAGCTGCCAGCAAATTAGGAATGTCCTACCGGGCTGCGTGGGGCAAAATTAATGCTACTGAAAAACTGATCGGTTTTCGCCTGGTCGAAAGGCAGGCCGGGGGACATCAAAGCGGTGCAACATTGACACCTTACGCTAAAAATTTGTTATCATCTTATCAAAACTTTAAAAAAGACGCTTACCTTGCCATTGAAGACTTATTTCAGCAGCATTTTGCCAACCTGCTTCCTAAAAACAGTTCATAATAATTTTTCTATACTCATTATGTCAAAAATGATATAATTCAATAGTAGACTCGTAGGACAAATTTGTGCTTTCTTATTCAACCATTATGTCTTATAAGACATAGCTGATGAAAGAGGTGACAGCTTATGGAAGGGACAAGTTTGATTGTCTTAGCCGGGGGAAAAAGTTCTCGGATGAAAACCAACAAAGCTTTCCTTCCCATTGGCAACGCTCCGCTAATCGAAACCATTATCCATAAATTAAGAGACTCATTTCAGGAAATAATTGTTGTTACCAACGATGCTCCTTTGTATTCCCATCTAAAAGTGAGGACCATTACCGACATTATACCGAAGCAAGGCCCTCTTTCCGGCATTCATGCCGGCTTAATTGCTTCGAAGTTTAATTATAGCTTTATACTTGCCTGCGACATGCCATTTGTCAATGCTCCTTTAAGCAGCTATTTAGTAAGACAAGCCGAGGGATGCGATGTAGTAGTGCCAGTTATTTCTGGCTTTTACGAAACAACCTGTGCAGTTTACTCCAAAAATTGTCTTCCATACATTGAATCTAATCTTAAAAGAGGTGTCCGTAAAGTATTGGATTTTTACCGCAATGTTAAGGTTCTAGCGGTTTACGAAAAAGAGCTTAGCCGTTACTGCAAGGTTGACCAAGCATTTCTTAATCTAAATACACCCCACGATTATAAGTTAGCTCAGAGGATCATTGCAACCGGCTAAACGATGGCATCATTTAAATTTAGGATTTCCAAAAAGCTCTTACAAATTTTTCTCAAGGAGGAAAAGTTTATGGAACTAGCAATTGGATCTTTTCAAAATTATGTGGGAGGTAAGTGGTGCACCTCAGAAACCGGCGAATGGATGGAACAAATAAATCCAGCTACCGGTGAAATCGTATCAAGGGTGCAAAAATCAAGCCCTAAAGACGCTACCGAAGCAGCACAAATTGCTGCCAAAGCATTTCTAAAGCAAGATTGGGCCTTTAACCCCAGAAAAAGATCAGCCGCTCTCTTCAAGTGGGCCGCTAAAATGAGGGAAAACCGTGAAGAATTGGCTAAAATGCTTACCTTAGAAACTGGCAAGCCTATTCGGGAAGCCAGAGGAGAACTTCTAGGCGCTATAGGTTATATGGAGTACTACGCTTCAGCTGCTCGCACCTTATATGGTACTACTAATGCCGTTGATCAAAATACTCTCTCAATTTTATCCAGAGAACCGGTTGGCGTGGTTGCTGTAATAGTGCCCTGGAACTATCCTGTCACTTTACTAATGCGGGATTTAGCTCCTGCCTTGGCAGCAGGTAACGCTACAGTTATTAAACCGGCTCGTCAAACCTCCGGTGTAACTATGGCATGTATCAGCTTAATGACCGATATTGAAGAATTTCCTCCCGGAATTGTAAATATCATAACAGGTAGTGGTAGCACTACAGGTATGCAACTTACCAGAGAAAAAACCGTGGACATGGTTCAATTTACCGGTAGTTCAGACACAGGTAAAGTGATCATGGCTGAAGCGGCTAAAACCATGAAAAAACTTTCTTTAGAGCTGGGTGGCAAATCAGCAAGTATTATCTTTGAAGACGCAGATTTAAATAAGGCAATTCCTTTTGCTATTACCAGTATATTTACCAATGCCGGACAACTCTGTACCTCAGCTTCTCGTCTGTTAGTTCAGGAAAGTGTAGCAGAACAAGTGTTCAAGGAATTAAAGGAAAGAGCCGAAAGTTTGAAAGTCGGAAACGGACTAGATGAATCCAATGACATGGGAGCTATAACTATTGAATCGCAAATGAATTCTATTCTTGATTACATTGAGATTGGTAAACGAGATGGAAAAATCTTGACGGGAGGAAAACGCTTAACTGAAGGTGAATTAGCAAAAGGTTTCTTTGTTGCGCCTACCATAATTACAGATATTCCTTGTGAATCTCCAGTAGTGCAGGAAGAAATTTTTGGCCCAGTCTTAACGGTACAGACATTTAAAGAGGAAGATGAAGCCGTGGAAATGGCCAATGGAACCTCTTTCGGTTTAGCATCAGGTGTCTGGAGTCAAGATATCGACAGAGCTATGAGAGTAGCTAGAAAAATGAGAGCCGGTACAGCATGGGTAAACACTTATAACAGGCTTCTTAACGAATGCGAAACAGGTGGGTATAAAGAAAGTGGTATTGGCCGCTCAGGAGGTACAGAAGGCCTTTTGAAATTTACTGAAGTCAAACACATCTGCATTGATTTTTCACCAAAGGCTTAATTAGACTTATCTAATTTCTTATTTTATAAGGGTCCCTTGAAACTTTTACCTTTCAAGGGACTCTTAATTTTATTTTCCGTAGTAAATCATTATCCTAAGCGATATAATGAAAGGGGAATACTTCCAAGGAGGTCAAAAATATGAAAAAAATTATCTTATGGAGTCTTATTTTGTTACTAATTTGCGGACTTGCTTTTCCGGTTGGAGCCAGTACACCTGTTAAGCTTTACGTAAATGGCCAATTGGCTAAGATTGGCGGTTTATTAATTAACAGCACAACTTATGTTCCGGTTCGCTTTGTTTCTGAAACTTTAGGTGCATCTGTCGACTACGTCGATGGGGTGGTAAGAATTTCAACTAAACCCAGCACCGTTACAGCTATTCCTAGTTCAGAACTCCCACTAAAAAAAGTTGGTGAAAAAGTTACTATTGATGATCTTAGCTATACTATTGACGCTATAATTTATGAAACTAAGGGTTCAAAGCGATACGTCCACATTACCTTCCTGGAAGAATCAAAATCCAGCATTGGTGAGTTTGGTCTTCTTCCGTCTTTTGATATCCAACAAGGTTCAAAAATCATCCGGCTAACAGATTATACGGTGACAGCCGAAGCTGATAGTCCTTCAGACAACACCTCTTACAGGCGTACTTTTACTTATACCTTCCCTTGGGAAGGTGAAATCACATACGTTTACTACTATCCCCAAGGTTTTGAAAAATCAGTACAGCCTATCGGTAGATGGCAACGCTAAGTTAAATTAAATTTAAATCCCTAAACCTACCCAAGGCTTAGGGATTTACTTTTAGCTTTCATATAAGTTTTTCCACATGATTATAGCGTCTTCCTTAGTATCTGTATAGTAGCCTTTCCGGATACCAACAGGATAAAAGCCTAGTTTACCATACACATACTGAGCTACTCTGTTTGAAGAACGTACTTCTAAGGTAATTCGCTCTGCGCCAAGTCTCATGGCTTCTTGCATAAGTTTTAACAATAAGGTCTGAGCAATTTTTTGGCCCCTAAAATCTGGATGTACTGCTATGTTAGTTATATGGGCTTCATCTATAATTATCCACATGCCAGCATAGCCTACTACTTGCTCACAGGCTAGACAAACATAATAATGAGCAAAACCATTATCCTTAAGTTCATTATAGTAAGCTTCTTTTGACCAGGGGGTGGGAAAAGAGACTTGCTCAATTTGAGCAACTTCATTTATATGGCTTACATTCATAGGTGTAATTTTATATTTACCCTCTTTAAATACTTTGTCCATTTTGCTGCTTCTCCCGCCACTTTACTTCAGCTTCTGACTCACGGATATATAAAGGCTCTAGGCTGAAATAATCTGACACTTGGCCCTCCTTAAGCATATCAAGTCCTAAACGAGCAATATGTGCTGCCCGGCATATGGAGTTACCAGAAGTTGCAAAACGGGCTTGGGGAATCAAATCTTCCAAAGCTTCCCTGTACACAGGAACCCCATCTCCTAAGAATGTTACCTCGCCCCCCTCATTGGCAATTATTTTAGCCAACGTAGCCAGCCCTGTTGCCATGTACTTAGTCAAACGTCGATGGCCATTACCGGTCCAACGATAGAGAGCAGTATATACTTCGTTTCTCCGGGCATTTAAAATGGGGCAAATAATTCCCTGACAACCTTCTAAATTTGCTGCCAAACCATCTAAAGTGGGTACAGCCAAAATGGGTTTATCTTTTACATAAGCTAAACTCTTCATAGTTGCCAAGCCTATGCGCAACCCTGTAAATGAACCAGGCCCTACAGCTACGGCAAAGCCTGTAATGTCATCAAGGGTCAGATTAATTTCTTCCAACATCAAAGCTAACATAGGCATCAAGCGCTCTGAATGATTCTTTTTCATATTAAAAGTTAACTCAGCCAAAAGTTTATCATCTTCTACAACTGCTACGCTAGCTACTTGAGTAGCACTATCTAGACCAATAACCCTCATTAGTCTGCCAACTCCTTCAACAGATATTCAAAGGCTTCCTGGGCACCTTCTGAGCTAAAGGTAATCAGTCTTGACTCAGGATTTGCTTGGGGAATTTTAATCTCCACTAACAAGTACGTACTTGGCATAATAGAAATAATATTTTTTGCCCACTCTACCAGGCTGACCCCATCTCCTTCCAGAAATTCTTC
>DUOV01000214.1 GCA_012838615.1 Clostridia bacterium
ACAAAGACAAGCTTAGAGCAGAAGGTACAATAAGAGCCAGATTCCCAATTGTCATAGCCACATAATACTTAGCGGCCTGCTCTTGACCAAGCAGATGTAAAACCATAATTGGGAGTATGAGAGTAGGTGCCTCGACTAAAATATTTGAGAGAAAACTTCAGGCGGCCAATATTTCCTCATGCTCTTTAATTAGAAGTAAAGTATATTTACCCGGCGCTACTGCCTCAAGCCACCAAGATGTCTGGAAAATAGAGCCCTGAGGACTTGATGCTACAAAATCGTCATAACCTTGAATTTGAGGCGACATATTTTTTATAAATCCTCCAAACAAAGTTTCTTAATAATAAAAATGAAACTTCAATGATATAGGTACCGTACTTTATTTTTGATTTTTCATCACCATAGCGGGCAGGAATCTGAACATCCTTTACACGTAGGTTCAACACGTTTAACTTTGTCAAGAGATCATTACAATACCCATACCTGGGATATACTTCTTCTAAAGAGATTTTACTTAGTGCCTCTCTGGAGATTGCGGTATAACCATTCCAGGTAACATTTTCTATGGGCAACGCCCCAAGCAATCTCTTCGCCCATTTCCTTCTCCCAATTTTCCTGATAAGTTGCCAAACCCTTTTCTGTCAGATTACCTTCCTGCAAAGCTTTTATAGCTACCTGACTGCAAATTAAAGCCCCCCGTAAACCTAAATAAATGCCGCCGCCAGAAATCGGCTTTACCTGACAGGCTGCGTCACCTACTAACATAGCGTGGGGTGCATAGATTTTCGGCATAAAACCGATAGGTACTACCCCTCCAGTTTGTCGAATGATCTTCAGCCCCTTAAAGTAATGGGGGTATTTATCTACTAGCATTTGAAAAAAGTGACGGGGTGAACGATCAGAGTTGATAAAGGCATATCCTGACCCTACACGACAAATATGAGGGCTGAGAGGTATAATCCACCCGAACCAACCCGGAGCCAGATCCTGGCCCAAAAAAATATCAATACAGCCAGTATTAAAGGGCTGCAACTCCACATCTGCGGCAAACATGACCGCCTTAGGATTATCGTGGGTCAAGTTAAGCCATCTAGCCACCATGGAATTAGCTCCGTCAGCTCCTATAAGAAGCTTGGTAGTAATTTTAAATTCTCTTTTACTTTTATCTGTGGCGGTTAGCCTGTAGCCGCCCGCTATACGTTCTACTTCTTTAGCTTTTGTACCAAGTAAGAGTTCCGCTCCACTTTTTATTGCTCTTTCAGCTAATTCCCTGTCAAAAGCCCCACGATCTATAGCTTGGGCAAGGACATTGCTGCTGTTTAAAAGACATTTGGTACCTAGTGGGGAAAACACCCGTAGAGAAGTTAAATTATTAATAATCAGGTCCTGACTTATTTCAGCCAGTTTTACCGTCCGGGGTGAGATCAACCCGGCGCACTGGACAGGTTCCCCAATTTGTTCATGTTCTTCTATAATTAAAACTTTAAAACCTGAAGAAGCAATTTGTTGGGCTGTAAAACATCCAGACGGTCCAGCTCCAACAATAACAACATCCCACTCCAAAGCTACACCCCGCTTTAGCAATTACTTTGGCAAAACTCAGTATTATATTCTACGTTGGTAAACCGAGAATTGACACAATACCAAATAATTACGGTTGCGCTAACTTTTGGGCTCAGTAATATCCCGGTAATAGCTGATGCCCAGAATAGTAATGACCTTATGTCGTTTCAAGTTCCTCGGTAACAAGGGGTAAAATCACCAATGCATTTTCTTGTTTAGATATCTCTAACAATCTGTCGATGAAGTTCGGATCGCTAGCTAAAGGTATTTGATAGCCTGCATCAGCTAATCTAAAGCCGACCGCCTCACTAGACGCATCAACCCCAACAATCCTAATTGGACGTTTCCCGTTTTCTCGTAAGCTTTTAATCACTCCGGGAGCTCCCGGAGCACCGGCTCCGGTAATAATTACCGTAATAGTTTTCATGAATTTCACCTTCAAAAATCTATTGAATTATCCATCTGACCACTTCAAAGGCTTCTGCTAATTCCGCCCCTATCTGGGTTCCCCTAGTTATGGCTAGTGAGCGAATAAAGCTCTCATTAGCATACATGCGATGAGCTTGGGACTGATAACATTTAAGGGCAGCTATTTTTTTCTGAAGATGCTGTTCTTTCAAAAATACGAAAGACTGAGTGTTGAAGGCAAGGTTATTCCATGGTAATTCATAGCCTAAGATAGAAATTAGTTTAAACGCCCTTATCGCTTCCAAGGCAATTGTCCGATGATCCTGATGGATATCCTGGGGAGAGGGCATTAAGATCAGGTCAGGTTTGATTTCCCTACGCAGGCTTATTAAATCATCTAGAATTTTTTGCCTGACGCTTGCAAAGGTCCGTACACCATAACGGAAAATTCGCAAATTTTCATTGCTTAGACCTAGAACACCAGCTGCCTCCTGCAGCTCTCTTTCCAGGATATCCTTAGGCAAATGGGAAGGCAGGGATAATTCACAAACCGAAAAAGCTGCATAAAACACATCTGCCCCTTCTTCAATAAACTTGGCAATGGAACCGCCACAACCAAATTCCCCATCGTCTATATGTGGTGCCAAGACCAAGATCGACCCTTTCACTATTAATCGCTCCTTAAGCTGACTAGCTCTACTATCTTTCCAGACTAATTCTCTTAATTAAACTCTTACCTAAGTTAAACAGGTAGTCTCTCGCTAAGGCTTTACCCCAACCCCAAAACCCAGAACCCCATCTTTCAGGATGACAATTTAAATAGACGGGGTCAGTTTTGTTGTTTTTCAGCAAAGTAAGCACATCATCAGTTCCTTTTAAAGCCTTATTTTGCTGCAATACACCTAGGCTATCTTTAAGGTTATGATTGCCGCTCCAATTTCTTCCGGTATCAGTCAAATAATTGGTAATATCCGTACAGGACAGATAAGCCTCGCCCAGTAAATCAAACTCCTTATAATCATAGAACTGCCAGATATTCCTACCGTCCCAGGTAGTTAAGGGATTGCCATGAGCACAAACTGTATTTACCCGAAACAGTTTACGAAAAATAGCCAATTCTTCCCGCAAGAGCTGGGCAGCCGCCGGAATATTTCCTTTAGTCTTATCCAGCACCTCATAGTGGTAGCCAACTTCATGTCCTAAATCTTGTATTTCCAAAATAATAGGGATATGGAAAGTTTTAGGGTATCTGAAATAGTAGGTGGATTTAATTCCGAAACGGTGCTCCAGGCGAGCCATATTAAGGGCAATGGTATCTTTGGTAACAACTGCGCCGGCAGCTATAAAACTTTCTTCAGCTACAGTTACACCCGGCAGTAGTATTGAACCCCCTCCTACCCTAGCTCCATCTTGGATGTTAGCACCTGAGATATGCTTAAAACGTTCTTGGGTACGCCCCATAAAATTATCATTGGTAGTTGTAACCATTGGGGCAATAAAACAATGTTCACCAATATTGGTATAGGCAGTAATATAGCACCCGCTTTGAATTTTGGTTTTTTGCCCTACGTTAACCTCATTCTCTACAATGCTTCCTGAACCGACGATAACATAATCACCAATTTGGCAATATTCTCTTACTACAGCTGTATCTCCAATCAGGCAATTTGAACCTACTTGTGTTCCGGCATAAAGAATAGCCCCTGCTCCAATCAGAGTACCAGCACCAACCTGTAAGGGAGATACAGGGTGAGTAAGCATTATGGTACTATTTTTCGCCGGTCGGGGCTGCCGTCCAAGGACTGCATTAGATTCAATATAAACATTGTCACCTACTCTTGTGCCCGGATAAATAGTTACGTTATTCCCAATAACTACATTAGACCCAATTATTACTTCTTCCGAAATAACCGTAAAAAAACCTATGCACACATTGTCCCCTAACTTTGCGCTGGGACTGATTACTTTCATCATAAACACCTCAATCCAGATTTACTTTTACCGGTAGATGAGTTTCTGTGGATTGGTAAATTGCCTGGATGAGTTGCAAAACCTTAAGGGCTTCTTCCCCGGAAACCATAGGAAAGGATTTGCCCCCTAAGATTGCCGTCCCCTGAGTGCCGAAAATTGCAATGCTCTCCTCAAGATTTTCCGGGTACAGAGTAACTGCTGCCTCCAGCAATCCCAAAGCACCGTTTGCAAGCTTTAAGGCACAGATGCATACATCTTCACATTGAATTTTATGCATGCGAGTAGCACTATAAGCAAATACCTCTTCAACAGGCCCCACTAACCAGTTAAATAAGTCTATATTGTGAATGGCCTGATTAAATAAAATCCCGCCATCCATTTCTTTAGTTCCACGCCAGGATGAACCTCGAAAATACTCTGGATTTCTATTCCATCTTAGGACAGCACTAGCATGGGTAATTGTCCCAAACCAACCCTGACTGACAGCTTTAAGCAGAGCTTGAACTATGGGCTTAGCTCGGTTTGGATGTACAACTCCCAGTTTTACTCCATTGGCCTGGCAAAGCTCAACCAGTTTCTTACCCTCTTTCACATTGAGTACAAAGGGCTTTTCAACTAAGATATGTTTTCCGGACTGGGCAGCTTTTTGAACCATTGGGGCATGTAAACCACTAGGTGTACAAATAACAACGGCATCAATGCCGGCTTCCGTCAAAAATTTACTGTAGTCAGCATAAGGGGTTGCACCATATTGCACCCCTAAAGAAACTGCTCGCTCATAAGCGTTATCACAAACAGCTGTCAGTCTAGCATCTTCTACCTGCTCCAAGGCCAAAGCATGTTTTCGGGCAATATGACCGCAACCAACCAGGCCAAAATTGAGCATTAATAATCACTCCAAACAAATTGGGTTAAGATAATAATTAAATCAATATTATTTTATTACGCCCCTGCCGAACATCCTTAGTAGCATTCCTGGTATCAAGTACAACATTAGCTTTTTCTACCACCATTTGATAATCAATGGCAGTATGGTCGGTTACTATAACCACACAATCACTAAGCTGATTAATAATTTTAATGGCCGGGGATTCTCGGTAATCACTAATATCCTTCTTATAGGCAACTCCTAAAATAAATATTCTGGAGCCCTTTACCGGCTTACTCAGCTCATTTAGAACTTTAATAATCTTTTCAACCACGTAATGTGATACCTGAATATTAATTTCACCAGCCAGATCAATAAAACGAGTGGCAAACTCATATTGACGGGCTTTCCAGCCTAAATAAAAAGGATCAATAGGTATACAGTGCCCACCTACGCCAGGTCCGGGGTAAAAAGTATGGATGCCAAAAGGTTTGGTCGCTACAGCTTCAACTACTTCCCAAATACTGACCTTCATCTTGTCGCAAAGCATCATCAATTCATTTACCAGGGCAATGTTTACCGCCCGGTAGGTGTTTTCAAAGACTTTGGTCATCTCAGCTACAGCCGGTGAAGACACGGGAACAACATTGATAATCGTCTGAGAATAAAAACATTGGGCTATTTCCAGGCATAAGGGGGTAACACCGCCAACCACCTTGGTGGTGTTTTTAGTGGTATAGCGTTTATTACCCGGATCGACTCTTTCCGGGGAGTGGGCCAGGAAAAAATCCTTTCCGACTTTTAAACCGGAAGATTCTAAAATAGGCAAGATCACCTCCTGGGTGGTACCGGGGTAAGTTGTACTCTCTAAAATAACCACTTGCCCGCATCTTAGTCTCTGGCTGATTTCCCTTGTTACACTAGTAATAAAGGATATATCCGGGTTTCGGTGAACGTTAAGAGGAGTAGGAACACAAATGAGAATAATATCTTGTTCAGGTAAACATGTAAAATCCGAAAAAGCTTTGAGCTTTCCTGCTTTTATCAGATTAAGAAGTTCTTCATCCTTTACATCCTGAATGTAGTTTTGACCTCGATTAACCATGTCCACTCTCTTGATGTTTTGGTCAATACCACATACAACAAAGCCGCTCTTCCCTTTTTCCACAGCTAAAGGCAGGCCAACATAGCCCAGCCCAATGACACATACCTTGGCAGATTTGTTTATAATCGCTTCTTTTATATTTTTGACTTGGTAATTGCCTTCACATTTATGTCGCTCATGACTTCTGCCTCACTTTATATGCAATAAAAGTTCTATTATACGATATGAAACAAACCAAACCCTGTGCATATCTAGCAACAAAAACCCAAATATCCCAAAGCTCGGATATTGCTAACTGCCAGCGAAAAAGAAGAATAAGGCAACAAAGTTAGGCCATCAAAGATTGACTTTGATGACCTAACTTTGTTGCTAAGAATTAACAAATATTTTTTTCAAACTAAAGGACGATTAAAATTATTCCTCCCCTGACCGGCAGATCAACAATATATCTATGACGGTAGCGAAAAACTATTTACAGTACATAATAACTTACCTGAAATTCCTTTGAGGTGATAGGATTGGTAAATATCTTGGAGATTTCCCTAAGGACCCTGGTTGGTTTTATTATTTTGCTGATTTTGACTAGGCTGTTTGGTAAAAAACAACCAGGCTAAAATACCTTTGCAATTATTGACTTAATAAAATACTTAAAATCATCAAGCTTATTTTTAAGTATGTCGTATATTTCCTTGTCGTCCACATCGTAGTATAGATGGACAATCCTATTTCTAAACTTCACCATCTGTTCAAAGGTCTTAAGCTTTTCCTCCCCAAAATAATCATGCTGGGCTAATAGCCTTAAAGAAGCTGCACTAGTCTCCGGTGTTTTCCACCTATTTCTAGCAATTATGTGATTAGCGATATCAATCATGACTTCTATATTAACCTGTAGCAAATGCTTGGCTGCTTCCACATTTCGAAAATCACTTTTAAAAAATTCATAACTATACTTACTCAGCACACTTAGTTTGGCCATATTGTCCTCAATAATCTGAATCTTACTGCGAATTTTCTCTTTATCAAACATCGGAGTAAGCCTCCTTAAGGCTTTGATCATACTCCTGGTAAAAAACCGCTAAGTCAATAGCGTAATCCTGGTAGTACTTTATAACATGTTCAACATAGTCACAAGTAGTAACATAGTCCTTCTCATACAGAAGCCTACCCTGGGAAATTGCTCTAAACTGCAGGCGTAAGGGTGCTTTTCGCAAATTGACCAGATCAACCCTGTCAGTTCCAAGGACTTCTGAAAGTTTCCCCTGAAGTTCTAGCTCGTCTGCAAGACTTACCTTTGTCTTGAATAAAACAGCAAAGTCAATATCACTTGACGGCGTTTGAGCTTCAGTTCCGTAAGACCCGAATAAAAATACAGCTTGAATGCTTGGTTCTCTAGAAAAAAATACAGGTAAATGAGCTAATTTGTCGTCTAATTGTAGTTGAGCAGTCAATGCCTTCACCCCCTCTGATTAACCTTATTTTACCAGCTGCCCTCTTTACGGTCAAATCTCTGCAGCAAAAGCTAGTCAATTTTTTCTTTTTCCGTCTCTTTTACTTTCTCTAAAGGGTTCATTCCTAACACAATGCCAGCAAAGATTAAGACTGCTCCTATTACCATAAAGGGTGAAAAGGGTTCGTGTAAGATTAAATGAACAAATAGCAAAGATACGGGCAAGCGGCAAGTAGTCAGTAGAGCTGTAATCCCGCTGGGTAAAGTTCTTTGTCCTAGAAGGACAAACAAAAAACCAAAGCAAGACGATAAGAAAGCTAAAATCAGTCCATATTGAATGGAAACCGGATCGAGAAAAGGGCCTTCGGGCCAGTAGGGCAAAGTTAATAGGCTTGGAACGATAAAACCAAGCTGAGCGTAAAGAAAAACTGTTAATGGATGAACGTTCTTTAAGTTTCTTTCGGCATAAAGGATAGCAAAAGCCTGACTTGCAGCCGCCAAGAAAGCCAAGATAAATCCAAAGAGGTCAAAACCTTTCAGCCTGGGATCAGCTATAAAAATTACTCCAATAATGACGGTAACCGCTCCTAGCCATTGAAGCCAAGCTATTTTGTGTTTAAAAACCAACCAACTTCCCAGTAAAGTGAAGACAGGGTAAGTATAAAATGTTAAAGCAACTAAGGAAGCGCTCATTTTGGCAATAGCTAGATTATAAAGAAAAGCAGCGAAAAAATAGCCGCAAATGCCCTGAATTACTATTGTTAAGAGATTTTCCTTTTTAACCTGAAATTTATCTCGATCTACCAATAATATGTAGAAAAAAATTAACGGTAGTGTAAAAAAGGCCTGAGCAAATAAAATACGATAGGGATCACTTCCCCCTTTAAAAGCAAGCTTAAGCCAGATAGGGTTAAATGCTTGGGCAAGATTAGCAATAATAATGTAAATAAGACCAGGATTGTAGTTCAATTTGCCACCTCATTAAATATTGATATTAGTTTCCTTACTAGATTCTAGAAAAACAATTAATAACCTCTATCCGACTTAACCGGATTTATCATCTCCCCGGGCTTTTCCGCAAGGTACTTGCCTAAATTATGGGTGATAATAGGAAAAACCTTATCAAGATACTTTGAAGAACTTCCGCTAAAGTGGGGAGTAAGAATAACATTTTCTAACTTCCATAGGGGATGGTCAGAAGGCAAAGGTTCTTCCTCAAACACATCCAGTACTGCTGTATAAAATTGTTTTTCTTTTAAAGCTTTGATTAAATCAGCTTCGTTTACTGTGGCTCCCCTTCCTATATTGATAAAAGAGGCAGTAGGCTTCATTAACTTAAAGTATTTTTGTCCTATTAACCCCCTGGTCTCAGTTGTCAAGGGCAAAAGATTAATAATATAGTCACTTTGCTTAAATACTTCTGCCATTTGCTCCGACCCGTAAACCTCATCAACATCGGCTACCGGTTGGGGGTTGCTTTTTGTGCCCAAAACCTTCATGCCAAAAAACTTAGCCCTTTTGGCAATTTCCTTACCGATACTCCCGAGACCTAAAATACCAACAATTGCCCCATTAATCTCTCCTTGGGGAACGGATCTATCCCACCTGGCCTTAAGCTGGTTTTTAAATACCAAATGCCAATTCCTGCTTAAATTAATCATAGCTGCAATGGCATACTCGGCCATCATGTTCTTATGGATTCCGTGAGCATTGGTAAGAATAATACCCCGCTTAAAGATTTCTGTCAAAGGAACACCATCTAGACCGACCCTGAGCAATTGAATCCAGCGGAGATTTTGAGTATTGTCTACCATCTCTTTATCACATTGGAAAGAAATCAATATTTCCGTGTCACTAAGGTAATCCCAGAGCTCAGGCGAATTCCGATTGACAACGGTAAATGTAAATTGGGGATATTGTGTTTCCAATGCCCCCAGTAAATACTCGGGCATTTCTGCATTAATCAGAACTCTTCGGGCCATTCTTTACCTCCTGCCAAGATTATTAGCACCATAATATAACATTTTGGCAGCTTCGACTAGCCTTCTGGCTATTGTTTCTACCGTATCCATACCCACTTGGTCCAGCAAAGCCCCATCCTTTAGTTCGTCTTTAGACCAGATAGTACCCCCGTTATAAGCACCGCCGCCGCCTGCAACCAAAATGCCTCGGCTAAGGTAAAAATTGTTGATCACATCGGCAGCTGTCTCTTGTCCACCATGCCTGGTACCTCCTGCTGTCAAGGCAGCAGCTCTGGAGTCATCCTCTCCTTTTAGTCTGTCCTATTTAGCCTTGTCAGTTCTCCTTTTAACCGCTCGAGATGTTTACGCATTGCGGCTCGTGCCTGTTCGGGGGAATGGTTTTTTATAGCGTCAAAAATTTCTTGGTGCTCTTTTAAAATAACTTCAACCCGATCCGGCAACCCCCAAGTTTTATTCCGTTGTTCAGTAAAAGAACAATTGAGGAGTTCTCTGATCGTATACATCACTTTGTCGAAAACATTATTATGGGTAGCCTTACTGATGGTGCTATGAAATTCGATATCTTCTTCAATGGCCATTTGACCAGCTTCCATAGATTCCTTCTCGGACTTTAAGGCCTTGGCCATCACTTCAATATCTTCCGCAGTAGCTCGCTTAGCTGCCAAGGCAGCCGCTTCTGTCTCCAAGGCAATACGTAATTCAAGAATGTCTAATACGCCGGCCTCCGTACCGTAAATTAAGTAAGCTAAAGGCTCTAAATAATTATTTAAGTTAAAATCCCTTAAGTAGGTACCACTTCCCGGTTTTACTTCCACTAGACCGGATACCTCCATAGCAACTATAGCCTGTCTGACCGCTGCCCTGCTTGTACCAAAAGCCTTGGCCATTTCCCTTTCGGAGGGCAGCTGATCACCACCTTTAAGCTTACCTGTCCGAATAGCCTCTCTAATTTCATCAAGTATGGATTGATAAAGGGTCGTTTTACGAACTGGTTGGGTAAATAAGCTTTCCATTCTTCTCTAATCTCCTAATTACTATAACCGGTTAACTGGCTGAACCACTTAGCCGGTTTTTTACTTATTCCCTATTTATTTAATAATTCCTGCTTTTAAAAATAATAAATTAATAAAAATTTTTAGTTATGTTTGACTTTTTTGTAATTAAGTTTTTTCCTTACTTATCTAGTCAGGTAAGTGTTAGGATTAAAAAGTGGGCGATTGTTTCGCCCACTTTTAATAGGTAAGATTTTTTTAAAGTTATACTACTTATTTAAACACACTATCTATTCTGTTTCCGTCAAAATATCTTTAGTAGCTGGCCGAGACGGTTCTTGGGTCAGATTTTTCAGGCAGTAACTGTAGAATATCCAGGTGAGTAAAGCTGACAAAAAGTCGGAAAAAGGTGCCGCATAATATATTCCTACCACACCCCAAAGTCTTGGGAAAAAGATTATAGCAGGCAAAAGTATAATCATCTGGCGGCTCAAGGTTAAAAAGGTAGCAATACCTGCTTTGCCGATAGCCTGGAATAAGGTAGAGCCAACGATTTGAAAGCCTACTAACGGCATACATAAGAACCAAGCTTTAAGTCCCGCACTTCCAACTCTTAATAACTCCGGTTCCCTGTTAAATAAGCCAATCAAAAATTCAGGAAATAAATGGGTGAAAATAAAACCTAAGGTCACAAAGCCTGTAGCCCCGATAGTGGCAAGTTTGGTAGCTTCTTTTACCCGTTCATACTTTTCTGCCCCAAAGTTAAAGCTAATGATGGGCTGAACACCTTGTCTTATCCCGATGACCGGCATAAAGAAAATCGTTTGAATGCTGTAGATAACCCCCATGGCCGAAACGGCTATATCTCCTCCGTAGAGGAATAAATTTTTATTTAGGGTGATATTAAGAAGACTGTTAGCCAACTGCAAAAGAAAACCGGGAATTCCTAAGGTTGCAATAGTACGAGCAACCTTAAACTTAAGTTTCAAATGTTTGAACCTTAGTTTATTTTTACTGTTTTTCCCTAAGAAATAGAATACTACCCAAATAGCTGATAACAATTGGGCCAAAATAGTTGCCAAGGCTGCCCCTGCCATACCCATGCGAAAGCCGTAAATAAAGATAGGATCCAGAACAATATTTGTCCCGGCACCTAAAAACATGGTCAGCATAGCTATCTTAGGACTCCCGTCGGCTCTGATAAAATGGTTCATCCCCATGCTTACAATTTGAAAAACTGCGCCACAGAAAATAATCCGCATATATTCCATAGAGTAGGGTAAGATGGTCTCGCTTGCACCAAATAAAATCAGGAGCTGTTCCAGGTAGATTTGACCAACAATCATAAATAAAATACCTACCCCAACCAAAAGTACAAAAGCATTGCCCATAGCTTCCTCAGCTTCTTCAGGGCGTCTTTGCCCTAAACGCAAGGAAAATAAGGTAGCCCCCCCTACCCCAAACAGGATAGCTATAGCCATGAGAATATTCATCAAAGGAAAGGCAACAGTTATTCCGGCTATACCGTTAGAACCCAGCTCGCTGCTATTGCCGATAAAAATCCTGTCTACAATATTGTATAAAGCATTAACCGTCATACCTACAATAGCCGGTACGGAAAATTTAACCAAGAGATTTAAGACTTTCTCTTCACCTAACGGATTTTTAACCACTTAACCTCACTCCAGTAGTCTTCTCAAATTAGTTTTTTCTACTTTAGCAACCATTTTTTCTAAAACGTCACTAACTATGTTTACGGTTTCAGGCTCTAAACCTTCCCGCAGATATTCACTCCAACGCCGCACTCTCTGTCTTATTTCGTCTTTTAACTCTTTAGCTTTAGCGGAAAGATAGACCCGATTATATCTCTTATCCTCATCATCTTTAGCTTTAATGACATAACCCTTTTTCTCCAAGGATTTAATGGCCCTGTGGGTGGCTGATTTATCAATGTACAAATAGGATGATAATTCCTCCTGGGTCAATCCGTCCTGGCGGTAAAGATACATTAAAAATGCATATTCGGCTGAAGTTATATTGTACTCTTTTAAAGCGTAATTAAAATAAATCTGGGATTGTCGGTGCAGAATTGACACCAGACGTCCAATATATCTCACAGTTCCATCTCCTCAACAGTTGACTTATCAACTATTATCAAATATAGCATATGCTATTTAAAAAAGGAATAGATTTAATTTTGAATTTTGAATTTTGAATTGGTAAATAAAGTCCCCAGTCACCAGTCGCCAGACATGCATGTAAGAGGGCGAATGATTGTTTCGCTACGGACGAACTCCTACGCCGTTCCTGCAAGCAAAGCTTGCGACGGCTGTGGAAATTAGTCCCGCTCAACAAAACATTCGCCCGCTTTTAAGCTGCCCTTATTAGACCGCAAAGATAGTGAATAAAAAGATATTAGCAAAAAAATAATCAAGGTGACAAGAATAGGTTTTTATCTTGTCACCTTTTATGACCCTAAGAATTTTTCATAACGATCGATTCTACAGTATCGGCCGTCATTTCACAAGCATCACAACATTTTTCCAGGAGATCAAAAATTTCAGTCCAAACCAGTAGCTCAACCGGATCTTTTGAAGAGGTGTATAAGTTATGGATCGTATTATAGTATAACTTATCTCCTTCTTCTTCCAGATTGTTGACTTCAACAATCTTAGCGTTAAGCTTAGTAGATCTTTTGTAATTAGGAAATTCCTCCAATACTCCTTTTAATGCTTTACAGGATTTAATGATTAGCTTAGTAAATTTTAAGACTTCCGGCTTAAGAGCAGTTACGTTAAAAATGTGTATTTTGATTAGCACATCTTCAATAGCGTCAGTTAAATCATCAATTTGCTGGGACAAGTTCACAATATCTTCCCGCTCAATAGGAGCAATAAATTCCGTAGCAAGTCTGGCCATAAGCTCGTGCTTGGCCAAGTCCCCTGAATGCTCTATCTTATGGATTTCATCCACTTTTTGACCCAAAGTTTTAGGATCAAAATTGGTCAGAGTATCGTTTAAAATCTCCGCACACTTACAGGAGATATTTACAAGTTCAACAAATTTCTCAAAATAATTGTAATGCTTTTTTCTCCTTATAATCATTACATACTATCCTTTCTATAATATGTTCTGTCATCGTTTATTAAAAAATAGCCATAAATAAATGGGCCATAAGAAAACTAATAAGTCCGCAACCCGGGAAGGTGAGAATCCAGGCCAGAACCATTTCCCTTACTATTCCCCAGTTCACCGAGGAGAGCCTTTTGGAAGCTCCAACCCCCATAATAGCAATAGTCTTGGTATGGGTAGTACTGACGGGGATACCTGTCAGGGAAGAAATAAAAAGGGAAACTGAGGCAGCAAGATCTGCTGCAAAGCCTTGATATTTTTCCAGTTTAACCATTCCCATGCCTACTGATTTGATTATACGGTATCCACCAATAGAAGTTCCAAGGGCCATTACTATGGAGCATAGAACCATGAGCCAGACAGGTATAACAAATTCGGTTACGTTAGCGTTACCACTAGCCAAAAATACTCCAAGTAAAAAAACGCCCATAAATTTTTGCCCGTCCTGAGCTCCATGCATAAAAGCCATAGCCGCAGCACTAGCAATCTGACCGTTTTTAAAAAAGTTATATGTTTTACGACGGTTAACATTTCTAAAGATTAGTTCAATAAAACGAGTACATAAAAAGCCAAACCCAAAACCAGATACTGAGGAAAAAATTAAACCATAGATAACTTTAACCCACTCAGCTGGATTAATGCCTCCCCATCCTCCTTGTAAAGCAATAGCAGCACCTGAAATACCAGCAATTAAGGCATGGCTTTCACTAGTCGGAATACCAAAGGCCCAAGCTGCTGTGGCCCACAAAACGATGGCAAAAAGAGCTGCACAAAGAGCCACCAGGGCAATTTGAGAATCTCCGCCAAAATCTACCATCTTGTAAATAGTCTGGGCAACTTTGGCGTTTAAAAGGGTCATAACAAAAACACCAAGAAAATTAAAAACTGCGGCCATTAAGATAGCTTTCCCTGGTTCTATGGATCTGGTTGATACGCAGGTGGCTATAGCATTAGGTGCATCGGTCCAGCCATTTACTAAAATTACCCCTAGGACAAGTGTTACTGTAACCAACAGGGTTGGATTAGATACTAGATTAATCAAAAACTCGCTCAAAGATATAGTCATAACTTACCCCCATCTGTTTTAAATAAAGTACTGTTTAAACTGCTGCTATTGGGATGACCAAGGCATTAGTTATCTTTATATCTTTACAATAATTTTACTAAGCCAATCATATGCTAACATCAATTTGAAGAAAAATAAAGATGTTTTTGTATACTGTATTTAAAGTGCCTTTTTCTGGAACAATCTTACATTTTGTGCTTTAATTGTATGGCTCTGGATACCTTGATTATTTAGATAAGTAAAATATAATAAGAATATACAAATCATCAAAATAGCAGCCTAGTAACAAGTAGGCTCTTTTTTTATGCAATACAGGAAATACTGGAAATTACATTAAGGAGTTTTTATTTCCGGAAAGGAGAAAACATGAAAGAAAGGCTAAATTTAAAGCAAAATCTACTGATCGGTTCCCTTTTATTCGGCCTCTTTTTCGGCGCAGGAAACCTGATCTTTCCGGTTCAACTTGGACAAGCTGCAGGCAGCCAAACTTTTCCGGCCACAATCGGTTTTTTAATTACAGGAGTTGGCTTACCTATGTTAGGCGTAGTTGCTTCAGCTCTTTCCCAAAGTCGGAGCTTATTTGATATGGCCAAACCGGTAAGTAAAGCTTACGCAATTTTCTTTACCTGTGCCCTGTATCTAACCATTGGCCCTTTATTTGCCATACCAAGAACTGCAACAGTAGCCTTTGAAGTAGGACTACGTCCTTTTATCCCGGAAGAGTATATAAGCTTAGGTTTATTTGTTTTTTCATTTATCTTTTTTGCTTTGACCCTTTACTTTTCTTTGCGACCGGCCAGGATCCTGGATTGGGTTGGTAAATACTTGACTCCGGTCTTTCTTGCCCTTTTATCAGTTTTATTACTTGCTACTTTCGTAAAGCCTATGGGAAAGGTGGGCCAGTTTCCTCCCCAAGGAAACTATATTAGTCAACCATTGTTTACAGGCTTTTTAGACGGCTACAATACGATGGATGCTTTAGCATCTCTGGCTTTCGCCATTATCATCATTTCTAATATAGAAAAGCTGGGAGTAAAACGACCTAATCTAATAGCTAAAGAAACCTTTAAATCCGGCTTAGTAAGCATTGCCGGAATGACCATCATTTATGCTTCTTTAGCTTATATGGGTGTTACCAGTCTTGGTAGTGTTGAGCGGGCTGCTAACGGAGGACTTATTTTATCTTTGGTTAGTGAACATTACTTCGGTTTTGTGGGGCAGGTACTTTTAGCGGCAATAGTAGGGGTAGCCTGTTTAAAAACGGCAATCGGTTTAATCACTTCTTGTGGGGAAATGTTTAGCAATATGTTTCCAAAGTCAATTTCCTACCAAAAATATGCTATCTTGTTTACTCTGTTTTCCTTTGGAATTGCCAACTTTGGTCTTAATAAGATCATTCAGCTTTCGGTACCGGTTTTAATGTTTCTTTATCCTTTAGCTATTACTTTGATCATCTTGTCCCTGCTAAGTCCCTTTATTCACAAGGAAAAAGCTATTTATAAATGGACTACCGGGTTAACAATTGCAGCAGCCTTCTTCGATCTGCTTAAAGCTTTACCTGAATTACCAGGGATAAATGTGGTGACAACCTCTCTGGTCAGTTGGGCTAATGCCTATCTTCCCGGTTTTCAGTATGGCTTCGGCTGGGTTGTACCGTCCCTGGCAGGGTTTATTATTGGGTTTATAGTGAAAAACATGAAGCATTAAAAAAAATGGCGGGCGAATGAACAAGCATTCGCCCGCTTATATTCTTTTATCTCGATTAAAAAAATCAAAAAAAACTACTTATCCTGCTAATACAAAATACCCTATTACTAAGCCACCTAAAACAATCCGGTACCAGCCAAAAGCTTTAAAATCATTGTTTTTGATATATCCTAACAAAAACTTGATAGCCACAATGGAGACTCCGAAAGCCACAAGCATACCTGTTATAAGTATGGCTACTTCCATTCCGGTAAAGGCAAAACCAAATTTGACCAGTTTTAGGAAACTGGCTCCGAACATGACAGGTATAGACAGAAAAAAGGAAAACTCAGCTGCGATATGACGAGATGTTCCAAGTAAGATAGCGCCTAAAATAGTAGCACCCGAACGGGACGTTCCGGGAATCAAGGAAAGCACTTGAAACACACCTATTAAGAAAGCTTTCAGATAGGTCATTTCCTTAAAGGAATTTACCGAACTTCTTCTTCTCTTGTTACGATTTTCGATAATGATAAACAAAATGCCGTACAGGATTAGCATCAAAGCAACAGTTTGGTAATTGTACAGACGGGCATTGAGCCAGTCGCCAAACAGCACACCTATTACCCCTGCAGGTATAACTCCGATTATAACCTTATACCAAATATCCATTGTTAACTTTTTTTCCAGCTTTGTTTTAGCTGAAGAAAAGGGATTCAACTTCTGGAAATAAAGAAGAACTACGGCCATAATGGCACCTAACTGAATCACCACAAAAAACATTTCTTTAAAAGCCTCAGAAGCATTTAGTTTTATAAATTCTTCAACTAAGATCATATGGCCTGTGCTGCTTATAGGCAGCCATTCCGTAACCCCTTCCACCAAACCTAAAATGATAGCTTTAACCAGTTCCCACCACAACATACATTTAACTCCATTCTGTAAAATTTTAAAAATTGGTCTTCATATTTCTACTCTAAAACTATTTTTTATATTACACTATTTGAGCAAAAAAGTAATCCTTAAATACTACCTAGAAGATAGGAATCCCTTTGAAGAACCTCCTTTTCTATCCCACATAAACTGGTAAAAAGGAGGGATCTATTATGCAACAATTAACCTCATTATTTAGTGAATTAATAGTTTTATATTTAATAGCCGCAGTAGGTTATTTGGCAAAGAGAACTGGGGCTTTTGATAGACAAGCGGACCATACTCTTACTCGTCTAGTATTATACATAACTTTACCTGCTTTAATCCTCTATTCCTTGAATTCTCCCTTTAGGTTTTCTCTGGCCAAAAATTTGGTTATTCTCATTTTTCTCTCAGCTTACGCCCTTGGTGCAGCAACTCTTAAAGCTCATTTTTACCTAAAGGAAAATGCTTTGCCTTCTCCTCGGCAAGGTATCCAGCAAGGACTGATTATTTTTGGCAACCAGGGCTTTTTAGGCTTTGCAGTCTGCCAGGCGCTATTCGCTAAAGAGGGCATAATGTATGCAGCAATATTTAATATTTTATATCTGACCCTGATTTGGACCTACGGGATTTATATTATTGCCCGAAACACCACAAGCTTCCGCTGGAAGATGATTGTCCTAAACCCAGGTACAGTTGCCACTCTGCTTGGCTTACTCATTTTCTTCCTTCCTTGGGATTTACCTAATTTTTTCAATAAACTTTTGCTGAGCTTAGGCTCTCCGACCCCACCTCTTTCTATGTTACTTATTGGTAGTTTTATGGCCGACCTTGCAACTCAAAAAGTTTGGGAAATAGCCAAGGATAAACATCTTTGGCAAGCTGTATTTATTAAATTAGTACTACTGCCTCTCTTAATAATTCCATTTGCCTTTTTCGGTATCGATTATAAGGTTCTAGCCATAGGAGTACTTTTA
Source organism: Clostridia bacterium (assembly GCA_012838615.1). GTDB lineage: Bacteria > Bacillota > DUOV01 > DUOV01 > Zhaonellaceae > DUOV01. Next base: position 18,113 of record DUOV01000214.1, read on the forward strand.
ACTGCTATGCCATCAGCACCAACTATTTCTCTTTACGCTAAGAAATATGGCGGGGATGTTTCCTATGCCTCCCTGGGAGTGTTTATCAGCACTTTACTTCTTCCTGTAACCTTACCGGTTTTATATTGGCTATTAAATATGATCTATAGTTTAATGTGAAAAATAGGAACTTTGGCCAACAAGACAGGATATAAACAGTCCTGTCTTTTGTGTTGGAATAATTTGGCGCAAAATGTCGAAACCTGCATACTATACACTAACCAACATTTTACAATCTTTAGAAAGGAGGAAAGCAAATTGACAGTACGAGTTGTTCCCGAGCAATTTGCCACCATTAATGCAGCCATCGCCGCCTCCGCTCCCGGGGATACCATAAGAATTTTAACAGGAACCTTTAACGAATCGGTGACCATACCAGCCGGTAAGGATAGGCTGACCATTATTGGAGTTTGGCCACGGGTTACTACTATTACAGCTACAGCCGGCCCGGTATTTACCGTTAATTCTAACCTGGTCACCATTCAAAACTTAACGGTCCAAAATGCACCAAACTCTCCCGGCATAGTACTTGCGTCAAACTATAATGTCATCCGCAATGTGGAAGTAAGACTCTGCCAAAGAGGTATTGATATTCAAAACACAAGTGAAAGAAATTTTATTGTAAACTGTAACATTCACGATAACAGCGCTGAAGGCTTAAATATTGCCGGACCCCAGAACTTGCTCTATAACAATAGAATAACTGCTAACGGGGGGCATAATATCAATCTAACTACTACAAGCGCTAGCAATATGTTAATTAAAAACTTTATTAGGAATAGCGGCAGAGACGGAATTCAGTCATTTAGTTCAGGAGATTTCATTGTAGATAACTTCGTCAGAAATAGCTCCCAAAACGGCATGTTTCTGGCCAGTTTTTTCGACATTGTGTACAACAACCGCATTAAACAAAGTACCCTTGACGGTATAGATGTGGTGGTTGCTGAACAAAACCGTTTAATTTCTAACACTATAAAAAGAAGTGTCAATTCCGGCCTTAGCCTTTCATCATCCAACGTGGCAGATGAAAACAATATTAAAAGCAACCGGGTCGGTATCTTAATGCTCATTAACAGCAACAATAATGCAGTACGGCGTAATAAGCTGAGCAATAATACCGTCAATATTAATAACCTAGGTGCTAATAATGTTATTGACGAAAACGATTAGAATATATTTAAGAAAGCCCAACAGAAATTCTCTGTTGGGCTTTTGCCTTTATAGCCGGTAATTTTGGCATAAACTAGGCTTTATAGGAAAAACTAAGATTAATATTATTTGGTTTATAGGAGGAAACTTTATATGGAAACATATGTACCCAGGGAAATTCAATCTGCAGTAAACAATATGGGAAATTTCCAAGGCAGTTTTAATCTCGATAAGTCCGGCTTTAACCCTAATATGCCTGGC
>DUOV01000215.1 GCA_012838615.1 Clostridia bacterium
ATTGGCGGTAGTAGCAGTAACAGTAAACTATTAAAGCCACAATTGCCGGTACGGTTGCCCAGAGATACATTATACTATAACCTGAAGATTTTGCAACAGCCCCCCACAATACTGAACTGAGCCCAATGTAGGATTACAATACATATTGGACAATGAAAAAAAAAATAGTGAGAAATGAGAGCGCTTCGGTTATTGTTAAGTTAACCACAACAAAACACTTAACGAAGGAGGCAATCATTTCTCATGAATACAGTAACACAAGATATGAAATACCGCCACTCTTTAGTTCGTTTTGCTTTAAAATATGGGGTTTCCAAGGCTGCCAGAAAGTATAATCGTGCGCGCTCTTTCATCTATTTTTGGTTAAATCGTTATGATGGGACAATTGAGTCTTTAGCTTGTAAATCTAGAAGACCTCATTCACACCCTAACCAACACACACCAGAGGAACTTAAGCTCATTAAAAATATGCGCCGTAGAAATCCTTCTTTGGGTCTTGTCGAGTTCTGGTTTAAGTTAGTGGAACGGGGATATAATCGCCATATCGTAAGCCTTTATCGCGTTATGAGGCGTATAGCATTAATAGAAAAGCCTCATAAAAAAACCTACATTCCTAAGCCCTACACTCAGATGACTTATCCTGGAGAAAGAGTTCAAATAGATGTTAAATTTGTTCCTAAATCCTGCTGTCCTAATCTCTTGCCAGGTGAACGTTATTATCAATTTACAGCTATTGATGAGTTTTCTAGACTTAGGTTTTTAATGGGCTTTAAAGAACACAGTACATATTCTGCTGCTATCTTTTTAGAAGCCGCTGTCGACTTCTATGCTAAACATGGCATACATATTCAATGTGTTCAAACTGATAACGGTCTAGAGTTTACTAATCGTTTCTCAAAAAGTCAGAAAGATAAACCTACTCTTTTCCAGACCACAGCTGCTCGTCTTGGTATTACTCATAAAACGATTAAGCCCTTTACACCTAGACATAATGGCAAAGTTGAGCGCAGTCACAGGGAAGATCAGAAACGTTTCTACAACTCTCATCGTTTCTATAGCTATGCTGATTTTACTAACCAGCTTAAGACTTATATGTTCAGATCTAACAAAATACCGATGCGTCCTCTAAACTATAATAATCCTCTTTCTTATCTTGCTTTACATCGTGTCCAACTTGTTTGACAAACCTACATTGTTGCAAGGGATTTTTTGTCTAATAACAGGAATCATGCTAAAATAAGCACATAAGTATTTGCAGGTATCTTAATCAGTTCAACGAATAAAATAGTAGTAAGTGAGAAACAAATCTTATTGGGTTTACATATACTAGTCAAGACAAAACAGATATCTAAACGGGAGGAAATAAAATGCAAAGAAAAGTAGCTGTATTACTAGGAGGCAAATCTGCAGAAAGGGAAATTTCCTTAAAAACTGGAGAAGCTGTTTATCAAGCTTTATTAAGTCTTGGTTATTCTGCAACCAAAATAGATGCAGCAGGCCAAGTAGTAAGTCAGCTTAAAGAATACCAACCAGATGTTGTATTTATAGCATTGCATGGTAAATTTGGAGAAGACGGGACCATTCAAGGTGTTGTTGAAACTCTTGGATTTCCATATACTGGCTGTGGGGTGCTGGCAAGCGCTTTAGCTATGAATAAAATCTATACCAAAAAAATACTGGCCTACGATGGAATCCCAACTGCAAAGTTTATAACAGTAAATCAAAATGACATTAAGCCTGAAAATCTTCCTGATTTGTTTAAAGAAATTAAAGAATACATAGGTTATCCCTTAGTTGTTAAAGCGCCAACACAAGGCTCAACTATTGGTATTTATTTTATTAATAATGAGGAAGAACTACTTGATGGCATTAAAAATGCTTTTACCTATGATCCTGTTATAATGGTTGAGAAGTTTATCGCAGGAACAGAAGTAACTGTTTCTGTTTTAGGAAATGAGCGGCCATTTGCTTTGCCTACCTTAGAAATAATTTCAAAAACAGGTCGTTATGATTATGAAGCAAAATACACAAAGGGATTGAGTGAGCATATAATTCCAGCTCGTATTCCTAAAGAAACTGACAACTTAATAAGTGAACTTGCGGTAAAAACGTATACTACAATCGGCTGTAAAGGTTTTGCCAGAGTTGATTTTATC
>DUOV01000216.1 GCA_012838615.1 Clostridia bacterium
ATTTGCCTGTGAAGTGATATTTCCACGCCTAAAAAATACCATTTCCTTGCGCGGAAGCAATGAAGAACAATTGATGTCTATCGCAACCAAAGTAGCGGAGATTATTGGTAGTAATTACGAGAACTTCATAAATGACGATAAACAGCTTGGTATCTTATATATTTTTGATCATGCTTTACCAATATACCATGTTATGCCGGAACGGAAAACTGATGATGAGCGGTTTTTTTGGATAGCTGAAAGCAAATTGAAAGACGGACTGCATTTGTATATTGACAGTGAAGAATGTCTAGCAGGTATAATCGAAGCTAAATTTGCCGAAGCAAAGACATTAGGATATGAGAGAAATGCAATATCAACATTTACCAATAAAAGGGAGGTTGAAGTTGCATCTATTTACAATAAATTTTGGTTATGGCTGTCTCCGACTTGGGAGATGCCCCGCTCTATTTATTGGGCTGAAGATGGCTGGACACATGGGATTAAAATAGACCGGCCAAATTATGAAGCTTTTCTTTATGGCTCGCAGTTTCTCAAACAAATTACGGTTCCAATATCTAGTGGCATATTAAAAGAAATGTTTGCTCCTGCTACGAATGTGGAAGCCAAAAAATACATGAAGCCTACTAGTTTTGAAAGGATTTATGGGGTTCCGATCGTGCTTCCTCTAGTGGGCGGAGATTCAAAACAGCTTTATGAAAAATATCAACGCATATTGAAATATGACCAAGGAAAAAGCGACAGTGATATTCATCTAGAATTGCTTGCTGGAATTAATAAAGTGATCCCTAAAACCAGTGATGATTATCGTTTAATAATTTTATATTATTCCGGTAATTTATCACGAGGGGATATACATGTCAGAATGGTCATAGAGGATATTATCCCATCGGTTGCCACTAAGCTCCAGAAAATCATAAACGATCTCAATCGAAAAGAGATAATTGATATTCATAAAGCTTTTGGTAGTAAAAGAGAAGAAAAAAAGTATTTTCGCACTCGCTCTTTACCGTCGATGTTAGCTAATGCTTATGGGCCAGGATATGTATGGAGTGTATTGCAAGCAGTATTTCATCGCCAACCGATTTCTATTGAGCGACTATATAAAGTAACTACTATGAAGCTTAATGAATTAGCTAATAAAGAAGACCATTGGGGAATGGTGGATGAATTGATTTTCCATCATGCCTTTGTTTTCTTTTATAAGGAATACCATAGAGAAGTTCAAAAAACTGAAAAAGGGGTGAAGAGTGTGGCGGATTGGCGTCGGTTATTGGAGAAACATCACACAGGGCGGATTAACATTGACGATTTACGTGCCGCAGAGGAACTTGGATTTGTTACAGGCTTATTGTTAAAGCAATTTTCGAATTCTTATCATCATAAAACCGGCAAAGAATTTGTTAAACACCGCGTGATAAAATTTGGCAGCAAGTTAACGCCAGGAATGATTTGGAAAGGTGGAGTGATGCGATGTAAAGAATTAGCCGAACAATGGGATATTAAGCTGGCTAATAACTTCTATTGCGTCTTGCCCCATGTTCTGCTTGCTCTGTTAGATGCTGACAAAATGAATTTGCTTTCAAGAGATAAAGATAAGTTTATGACAGCTTTCTGGTCAGGACATCTGATGTATCGAAAGCCAAAGGAGGAGAACTAAAGATATGACTGTTAATAATGGAGAATTGTTGTTTGTTAAGTCAGTAAGAGATGGTATTCCCAATAGAGATCCGCTACAAGATGGTGATGCCCGTAGGCTCTTCCCGGAAGAGGATGGGCGAATATCACTAAGCGATGTGAGCATTAAGAGAGATATTCGTGATTATGTGATTGATGCACAGCCTGATGGCGGTGTTGAGAAGAAAAATTATATTTTCGTGCAAGAAAAGAAAAATGAAAAAGGTGTATTGCTAGGGCGGGGGAGTTTAGCTGAACTAATTGCTAAAGATGTCGGTAAAGAGAAAGAAGCCAAGAATGATATGAAGTCAGTTTTAATAGACCATTGTTTTGATGTTAGAACGTTTGGGATCGTTTATTCAGTTAAGCCTAAATTTAATCTAACCGGACCGGTGCAATTTGGCTGGGCTCATTCTTTACATCCTGTTGATAGCCAATACGTTCAGGGTACGGTTGTAATCCCTAGTACAGATATTAAAGACAGTGAAAAGGAGGAAGGTAAAGAAGAAGGTAAAACGCAAGGTACAATTTGGGCGAGTTATATTGTACCTTTTGCTGTTTTTGCCATGCCTGGAGTAATAAATGCAAAAAACGCTGAACAAAGTAGAATGACAGTAGAAGACCAAGAACTAATATTAAAGGCTTTATGGCTGGGGACTCTACACCGACAAGCCCGAGGGAGAGGACAACAACAACCGCTATTTCTCATGCATATTGAATATAGTGATCCCTTTTTCCGCATTGGTTACTTAGAAGATTTAATTTCATTGAATCCGGGGCGGGAATCCTGGGAAGATGTAAGCAGAAGGCCATCATCAGTAAAGGAAATTAGTCTAGATGTTAGACCACTGTTAGACAAGATCGGGTCCTATAAAGATCGAATTGCCCGTTGTAGAGTTTGGGTTAATCCCATCCTAACTGTGAATGGGGATGTTTCTTTATATACACAGCCACTATGGTAGGTGAACTTTTATGAAAGCTGTAGTTTTTGAGGTGAAAGGGACTATTGCTCATTTTCGAAGACCGGACACAACGGCCACTCACTTGACTTACCCTTTTATAACTCCGCTGGCTACCAAAGGGTTGGTTGGAGCTATATTGGGGATAACGGATTTTAAAACTCAAGACCAAGTAGGAATTCAGCTTCTCAACCCGGTGCGTACTTCTGCGCAACAATTGTCGATGTTGGGTAAATACAGTGGAAAAACATTTAATCGGCCTACCACAGTAGAAATCTTAGTTAACCCTGCCTACCGCATCTACTATGCAGGAAATGAATATGTGGAAAAATTGGCAGAAAATTTAAGAAGAGGGCGATGCGTTTACCATACGTACTTGGGAGTAGCTTACGCCCTTACATTTCCTAAGTTGTTGCAATTTTATGAAAAGGTTGAAATAATTTCGGATGAAGGAGTCGTTGAGACATATTCAGTAGTACCAACTAATTTGATTCATGAATTAATCCTTCAAGAAGGACGCCATTATAGTCGAGCCGGTGGTTTTATGAAAGATTATTTGGGTGAACGAAGGTTTGAAAAATCCATCTCTTTTATATATGAAAAAAGTGGACGCTCAGTCAAGTTTCGGTTAAAAAAGAAAGACAGTGAAGGATGTTTAGTCGCATGGATAGGGGATAAACAAATATGCCTAATTTGAATAGTTTTAATAGTTGTCTCGCCCGGCCGGGTGTGATGCTGAGAGATCATTTAATTAATGTAAGAAGGACTATGGAATGCTACTTTGAAGAGAGTGAGCAGCGATTAAAGACTTTGATTGGACTGGCTGGCTTGTGCCATGACCTTGGGAAAAGCCATGCTGAATGGCAAGAGTACATTAATAAGAAGAGGGAAGAAGGCCCCAACCATTCAGCATGTGGGGCTTTCTTCTTCTCATATTTAGGATATAATTTACTGCAAGCAATGGGTAAGTGGAATGATTATGGTGTCTTTTGGCTATGGTTGACTAGAGATATTACTGATCATCATAGCAAGCTTAAGAATTTATCCGATGATACTTGGTTAAAACGTTATTCTTGGGAAATGTTTGACTTATCTGGAATTGAGGCATTTATCCACGAACAATACGATGAACTCAGATTTATAACAATTGATGAAAAAACGCTAGAAGATTGGATTGATACTGGAGATGAAGCTATTGAGGATGCACTTGATATGTTGAATCTAGGGTTTGGAAGATGGCTCCCACTTGAGCTGATGAATAAGCTGCAATTATGGCGGAAAATCACTACTAGTCTGATTGGTGGAGATCGCTTTGATGTAACAGCAATAAATGCCAATCGGATCGATGATCTTCAACATGCACAATATTCAAATAATATAGATCAGTTTTGTAGAGAAAACCAGGCCCATCCTTTATCGAAGGTTAGAATGAGTGCGCAGAGGGAGATAATGCGGCAATTGATGAATGCCCCCAACCAGCAGTTTTATACGTTAGATATGCCAACAGGTTATGGTAAAACGATTACTGCCTTAAAGATTGCAGCATGGTTAGGGGAAAAACAAGGGTATAAAAAAATAATATATGTGGCGCCCTATTTATCTATTCTTGAACAAACCAGTTTAGCTATACAAGGTGCTATGAAGGAAAGAGCATTAGAACATCATTCATTAGCAATACTGGATATAGAGGATAAACAAAGGGTAGGAGAAAATCAACTAGCCATGGAAGCTTGGTCACATTCGATTGTTTGTACAAGCTTCAATCAATTCTGGAAAGCCCTATTTCCTTATAGAGCTCAAGATGTTTTAAGGCGAGTATTTCTGAAAGACAGTGTGGTTATTGTAGATGAGCCTCAAATCTTTAATCCAGAGGTATGGAACTTATTTCTATGTGCATTGGAATCTTTAACCTTGCTTCTAAATCTAAAAGTGGTTTTTTTGTCGGCGACGATGCCACCGTTTAATTATGGGCTTTCCAAGGCACCTACAACTCTTCAATTTAAAGCTCCTTCCGGTAATGATCGATATTATCTAGAAGTTGTAGATGAAAAAGATGAAGAATTACTGGCAAAGTTTTTAAAAGAAAAAGAATATTCTTCGCAAGCAGCGATTTTAAACACTATAGAAGATGCATACCGTGTGTATAAAAAAATAAGTGAAAATGAAGCAAATGGGGAAAATGTTTATCTGTTGCATGGGCTCATGACACCTTTACACAAAAAAGTTCTCATTGAAAAAATAAAGTTGGCTTTGAGTAATAGTAAGCAATCTGGACATCCGTTATATGTTATTTCTACTCAAGTTCTTGAGGCAGGAGTCGATGTTAGTTTTCAGCATGTTGCGCGAGCGCTTTCGGTTTTGCCCTCAATTGTCCAAGCAGCGGGTAGAGTGAACAGGCATAATGAAGGCACTGAAAAAGGGGTAATTTCCGTTTTCCCTTTCAAGCGTTCTGGGGAAAAAGATACAAGATCATATATTTATCCAAATAATATTCAAAAGATCACCGATCAGATATTATTCGAGAAAAACAGTTGGGCAGAAACAGAGTTAATTGCATTAGTTCAAAAATACTATAATGAAATGTTTAGCCAAAACACATACGAAGGGATACTAGCAGCTATAAAAGATGCTTATCAGGGTGATTGGGATAAAATATCTCAGTTTCATCCCTTGGGAGAAGATTATTTAAGACTTCCAATTTTTATACCATGGGAGCCAGATGAAGATGAAAAAGGTCTTTTATCCAAAAGGCTTAAAACGTTTAATATTTTAAAAGAAAAATTTAAGGTTGCCAATGGCAAAGATTTATATGATCTATATACGAACTCTAATTATATGAGTAAGCTGTCCTTTGAAGACAGGAAGCAATTTATGATTTTATTTAATCATTACGTGATAAATGTTCCGGTTAAGAAAGTATTGCAAATTGTAGGTAAAGATGATTACTTAAATAATCGAATTCCTTGCTTGCCTGTGACTGATTTTTATGATTCAAAAGCTGGTCTTTCGGTGCCTTTCTACGAATTTAATGTTATTATCTAAAGCTGTTTTCTGAATAATTTACAAACCCATGTTTACAAATATAAGTCGATATTCTTAAATAAATCAGCTCTTACCGGTTAAGAGGAGAATATGCATGGAGAATGCCGAAGTCAAAGTTACAGGTACGCTAATGTGGTATTATCACATTTGCCAACGCCAGGTTTGGTTAATGGCGCGTCAGTTGATTC
>DUOV01000217.1 GCA_012838615.1 Clostridia bacterium
CCGTAATAAGAAAACTTTTCTTAAAATTTTTAAAAAAAGTTTTATTGTTAATATTTACATCTATGGTAATGTTATGGTCGACTAAACTTACTTAATAAACTTTACAAATTGATTTTATTGGAGTTAGTTTTAGAACTCTATACTGACTAGACATATCTTAAATAAGTTAGGCATACGATAAAGTAAATTATATATTTTTTATAAATTTTATCAAAATAATTAAAATGTTCAAATGATAATACGAGGGGGGATGTTATATATGAAAGTAAAGTATTAATCATTTAAATATCAATTGCAACTTAATATTTAAGGGGGTTGAGTAATGTCTAACAAGAAGCTTAGAAGAGAACTGACATTCTTGCATATGATAGCTATAGCTTCAGGTGCTGTAATTGGGGGTTGGCTTGCAGAGGCCCCATATTGGTTCTCGGTTACTGGAGCAGGGGCTGCAATTGTATTTCCAATATTGGCTGTATTTTTAGTTCCAGTAGGGCTTGCCTTTGCGGAACTTACTGCTATGTTACCCTTTGCATCCTCTGTAGATATTTGGACAACCAATGCCTTCGGTCATAAAGCAGGATGGGCGGCCCAATGGATGATGTTCTTAATACAAATAGTAGAACCACCATTAATGGCTTTTATATTCATCACGGCCATAAATTGGTTTGTACCAATACCGCCACATATGGTTACATGGGTGGCAATTGCAATAGTTTTTCTTTGGTATGTAATTTCAAATTTTAAAATTGGTTTAACAGGTAATTTAGCAACAATATTTTTCTTTGCTATGGTAATAATTTCTGTAATCGTAGCAATAACATTATTTACTAGTGGACATTGGTCTTATTCTAATATATCCCATCATGGTGGGCTGTTTCCAAACGGTTTTAGAGGAATCTTTATTGCATTTGCAGTCTTTTCTTTAAAATTTATTGGTTTTGAAATGACACCTACGATGATCGAGGAAACTACATTTCAAGCTAAGAATATGTGGAAGGTTATCTTATCAGCTTTATTTGTGCCGGCATTGCTATACTTTTTCGTTGTATTGGCTATGGCTGGTTTAGCTCCCTGGAGTGAAATTGCCGGTATGAGTATGCCTGAACCTGAATTAATTGCTAAATTTGGAATGCCAGGAATAATTGCTATTGCTGCTATTATTGCTGGTATTTTGCATGCTCTTACAACATTGATGGGATTCTGGACATCTTCGGCCAGAGTCTTATATGGAGCGGCCCAACTAAATCAATTGCCTAAATTTTTAACTGCCTTAAATAAATATGGCCAGCCCTATGTAGCAAACATTTTTGTCTTATTATTTTCCATATTTTTTATTTTATTTACAGGTACTAATTGGGTTCAATATATTTATGCGGTATCCTGTATAGCTGCAGGAGTAGTTTATAGTTTATGTTGTTTAGACGCTCTTGTTTTGAGAAGGAAGTATCCCGACTGGGAAAGACCTTATAAGGTACCCGGCAAGGATGGCTTGTTTATTGTAGGAATATTAGTTGGCATATGGATTATTATTGGTTCATGTTTAGAGCTGGATTTAAATGGCTATATATCTCTTGCCATATACTTTGCTATAGGAATAGTAGTGAACTTACTTATGGATTCCTATAGAAAGAAAAACCCAGAAGAATATAAATTAATAACTTTAACACCAGAAGATAAGGATAAAGCCGGGGAGTATTAAACTAGCTGATAAGCTGATAAACTGTCGATGCTTATGACCTAATCGCTTAATAATCGAAGTTTATATTTCTGAACAAAGGGGGGTATGGAAAGTGAAGGTAATTTCAGGAGATAAAGTTATATACAAATTTTCACCCGATATGAAAGCCGTTGAATCCATTTCACCGGGAGATGTGATTAAAGTAGAAACTAATGATTGTTTTTATCAACAGATTACTAGTGAGGACCAAGTATTAACTGAAATTGATTACGATAGATTGAATCCGGCTACCGGACCTATATATGTGGAGGGTGCTGAACCTGGTGATTTGTTAAAGGTAAAAATAGTTAGCATAGATGTTAAAGATAAAGGGGTAGCTGCTGTAGTTCCCAATGAAGGGGCTTTAGGAGATCAAGTTACCAAACCGATAATAAGAGTATTAAGCATTGAAGATAATAATGCCATATTTCATGGAGTTAATTTGCCAATCAAACCAATGATTGGAGTGATAGGCGTTGCGCCTTCAGAAGAAGATGGTCCACGGGCAACTGATAGTCCCTGGAAACATGGTGGTAATATGGATACCACAGACATCAGAGCCGGGTCTACATTATATTTCCCGGTAAATCAAAAGGGAGCTTTATTAGCATTGGGAGATTGTCACGCAATTATGGGAGATGGAGAAATTTGCTTTACTGGACTTGAAGTACCTGCAGAAGTAACACTTGAAATTGATTTAATAAAAGATAAGACCATTAAATGGCCTTTAGTGGAAACTGATGAGTATACGATGGTAATTTCATCAGGAGATAATTTAGACGAAGCAGTATATGAAGCTACCAGTCAAGCTGTAAATCATATTAAAGATAGTTTAGATATAGAATGGGAGGATGCGTATATTTTAGCCAGTTTAACAGTAGACTTAAAAATATCTCAAGTTGTAGATCCTAAAATGACTGTAAGAGCAGCCATTCCAAAACATGTTGTATCTACCGAGAAGCTACTTGAATCCCTATAAGACCTGAGATACCCAATATTAAAAACCAAACACCTCATAGGTAGAAATACTTATGAGGTGTTTTTTAATATATTTCTCTGTGCCAACTTTCAACTTATTTGAAGTTCGTTTTCTGTTCTAATGTTTTAGAAGGAGGGGGACAACCTCTCATCCTTTATGGAAAAGGGATGAGAGGTTTATTATCTAATGCGGGATCTCTAAAAAACAGAGTCCGTCAGCCTCAGACTTATATTTCAAAATGAGTTGTTTCGCTGATTTCTGTGGCTAGTGCATCTAAAGCCGTTTTTACCAATGCTCTTCTTAATTTATACTCACTTTCCTTATAAGTGAGCATCTCATCGGGAGTCAAATCTTCTTTTACCGAGATATCTATAGTCAGGTTAAAAGTTTTAGAGAAAGGAGTCCATTTAGCACCTTCCCCCCACATATCGATAACGCCTTCCTGAAAACCTACAATGTCACCTACAGTAACAACTGCGGCTCCGTAAAGCACATTGGTTCTTCCTTGACCACATTGGTACTGTTTTGCAGTAATTCCCGGAAAACCGTTGTTGTCTTCGGAAACTTTTACCCTTGGTTCAATCACATCTTTAACCGGTATAATCCTTACTTTTTCTCCCGGCTTGGCAATATCAATCTTTACATCTTTAATCCTTTCATCTTCCTTCAACATGGCAATTAAGCCGTCTTGATCAACGGTTAAGACTCCGTTTTTTACAGCTGTTTCCTTACCTAAGCGGATATCTTTAATATAAATTCTGCCAATTTCAAGTTTCAATGTGTGCACCCCCTAATAAAATAGAAATTGTTTATCGTGTTACCGGTTTTTCAGATAGTGCTGATTCTAAAAGGGTTACGTCAACAAATTGGTAATCGGTGTCATTAACCAGATCTTTTTTTCGCTGGTCCGTATGCCTTCTGTACTTTATATACTGTCCTCAATGATTTCTGTAGACATCATTTCTTTTTGGAAACTTATTTTTGTTGCCGGCCATAACAAAGCTGACGCCAACATAGAGAAATAAAGTAAATACAACAAGAACTCCTAAAATACCCATATAGCCGTAAGCTACAAAATACTGCATGATTTCTTGACCGGTAGCAAATCCGGAGCCAACTAAAAATGCAATAAAAGCTCCTGCATAAATAATGACTTGCTTTATATTCATGTTTTGTGATTCCATATTTTTGCCCCCTAAGATTTTTATGACTTTATTATTTGTAATATATAAAGGAAACATTAGGCGGGCTTTTGTTTTAATATAGCAGGGATTTTCTTTAAAAAAACGAAAATTATTAAAAATAGGTATTTGATAAATTTACATTACTACCGGAAAACTATAATGAAGGAAAAATCTCCAATGAAAAAGAGAAGTCTAATTCTTCAGCTATTTTTTACCCTGTTTATCATCCTCATTTGTTTAATTGGTGTTTTAGGTTTTTCAACCTATAAATATGCTGAGCAGGTAATTGAAAAAGAGGTTGTTCAGCTAAACTCTAACATGCTTCAGCAGATTGCAATTAGAATTGAACAGGAATTGCAGGACATAGAAGATTTGGCTAGCCGCATAGCTTACGATAACCAAATCATTGAAGCCTTAAAAAGAAGTTCCGAAGGGGAAAAAATAAGTAAAGACCAGATTCAAAAGGTGGAAGGGATTATGGCAGGATATATCTGGTCCTATCGAAGCACAGCCATGCTTATCGATGCCCATCTAATTGACAACCTAGGCAATACTTACTCTACTTCTTATTCAATGTCGTCTAATCCAGAAGTTGATTTGGCCATCTATAGTAAAGTACTGGAAAACCGTACTGATAGCGTAATATTTCCCGTCAAGTCCTCCCAGAATTCTTCTCAGACAACCAACTATTTTTTCCAGGTTGCCAGAAATGTAAAGGCTTATATATCAAAAAGAAATTACGGTTTTTTACTTCTAAATGTGAACGAAAAATTGCTGTGTGACAATTATATTCGACTGACTAATGGGGAGAAAGATTTTTACATTGTTGATAAAGACGGAATAATCTACTCCCACCGAGACAAAAGTCTAATTGGGCAAAAATTAAATAGTTTTGTAGCAACTAACAAAAATGAATTGAATAATTATTACCTGAAAGATGGCAAGCTATATATTTTTCATCGGATCAACAAATATGGCTGGTATCTTGTAGAGTCTGTTTCCTTACAAAGTGCCATGTTGCCTTTAAGAAAGATAGAATTTTTTTTAATAGGTTTTGGTTTACTGTGTATCTTACTTACAGGTCTTGCCCTAGGCGTCGTGGCCAGAAAAATTTCCGAACCTTTAACTCTGCTAATCAATAAGATGACAGAATTTAATAACGGGGATCTTTCCATTCAAATCCCTGACAGCGCTTACAAAGAGTTTTCGGAAATCTCCATCTCCTTTAACGAGTTGATTCAGCAAGTTAATTATCTCTTGGAAGAAAAGGTTAACAATGAGCGGCAAAAAACCTTGTTGGAATTAAATTTTCTGCAAGCTCAAATCAATCCTCATTTTATATACAATACTTTAAGCTCTATTCGCTTTTACGTAGAAATGGGTAAAAATAGGGAAGCAGAGGAGATGCTCCTTCATTTTTCTAAGCTTTTAAGACGAGTGCTGTCTCGATCCGATGAGTTTGTACTGTTAAAAGACGAAATTAGGCACCTGGAAGATTATATTGCCCTACAAAAAATGAGGTATGCCAACTCCTTTACCGTAGAGTTTCTGTTAGATGACAATACCCTGGGCGCTCAAATTCCTTCCTTTATCCTTCAGCCTATCGTGGAAAACGCTATTTTCCACGGTTTGCAGGTCCAAAGACTGATTGAGATTAAAGTGGAAGCCAGGGTTAGTAATAATGATTTATATATAACTATTTCTGATAATGGAGTGGGTATAAGTCAAGAAAAAATTGCTGAAATCTTTAATAAAGAGGTTCAGATTAATAAGGTGGGAATTTTAAACGTCCATGAAAGGATCAGAATTTTATACGGTGATGCCTACGGTTTGACTATTGAGGAAAACAAACCTACAGGAAGTAAAATAATACTTAAATTACGGTATTATACTTAGGGGGAAATCATGTTAAAAATAGTAATTGCCGATGACGAACTGCCGATTCGGGAGTGGCTAAACTACTGTTTAAAGGATAGTAAGGACGGTTTGAAAGTGGTTGGAACTGCATCTGACGGGTTGCAAGCTTATGAGCTGGCAGTTAAAGAAGAACCTGATGTGGTGATTATAGATATCAAAATGCCGAAGATGGATGGCCTAACAGCTATGAAAAATATTAAAAAAGTCTTACCTGAAACAGATTTTATCATTCTAACCAACTATGCTGAGTTTTCCTACGCTAAACAAGCCATCTCCTGTGGGGCCAAGGACTATATCTTAAAGTCCGAACTGAGGAGTTCGGAGTTAATTCAGGTTTTAAAAAAGATAGAAAAGGATCGGGATGCTCGCCGGGGTGGACTTAAAATCCATGCCCATTCGGAAAGTGTTGCCAACAGCGCTTTGGGGGAATACACGAGCAGGCAACATGAACATAACAAATATGTTGATAAAGCTTTGAATTATATTCACGAGCATTATAACGAAGCCATTTCCTTAGCAGATGTTGCCGGCCAGGTTCACCGTTCCCCTGAGCATTTCAGCCGGTTGTTTAAAGAGGTAACAGGTGAGAACTTTAGTGTCTATTTGATTAACTACCGTCTTATCCAGGCTCGACATCTATTAGTCAACACAGATCTAAAAATAACTGAAATCGCTTTTAAAGTTGGTTACCAGAATCCCAGCTATTTTTCCAGACTCTATAAAAAGTATATGGGGATAACCCCGGAAGAAGAACGGAGGCAACATGACAGCAAGTCAAAATAATGCAAAATATCAAATGAGTGACAATTATATCAAAATAGTTAAAGAAAATAGGCATAACAGTTACTATCTTCCCCTTTTATCTTTTTTTACAATAAAGTTAACTAGTTGAGGGAGCTTACTAACAATTTTAGGGGAGGTATAAAAATGTTTAAAAAAGGCTTTAAACTGACTGTTCTTGTATTGGCTTTAGTCATGTTGTTTTCGTTGGTCGGTTGTGGCCAAACATCAGGGTCAGGGGCAAAAGAAGCGGGAGATTATAAAATGGTTCTTCTATTGCCCGGACCCATTAACGATCAAAGCTGGAACGCCACAAACTATGCAGGATTAGTTAAATCTAATGAGACTCTGGGCACCAAGATGGAATATGTGGAAAACGTACAGGCTGCAGACTTTGAGTCGACCTTTAGGAATTACGCAGAGCGCGGCTATGATCTAATTATGGCCGCAGGAACCCAATTTGATGAGGCAGCCAATAAAGTAGCGGAAAGCTACCCTGAAACAACCTTCTGTGTGGTAAACGGCATGGTTAGCAGCGGTCCAAATGTAGCACCGATCTTGCCCAAAGAGTATGAAGCAAGCTATATCGCAGCCTTAATGGCCGGTGAAGTTACGGAAAACGGTCATTTTGCTACCATCGGTGGTTTTCCTAACAAGCTTATGGAGCAATTGCTAGATGTATATGAAAAAGTAGCTGTGGACATTGCTAAAGAACGGGGCATTTCCGATGCTAAAGCAGTTCGGGCTTATGCCAACAGCTGGGATGATGTAGCTTTAGGTAAACAGATGGCCGAAACTATGATTGATAATGGTGCAGATGTATTGTTTGTTTATGCTAATCAGGTAGGATTAGGTTCTATCCAGGCTGCCAAAGAAAAAGGCGTTAAGTTTATTGGTTTCTCAGGAGATCAGACAACCATTGATCCTAATACCGTAGTAGGCTCTGTAGTTTTTGATTTTGAAACCTTCTACGTCTGGGCTGTTGAGAAATATCTTAACGGAACATTAGAAGGAAACATGGTTCACGAAGCAGGTATTGCTGAAAATATCTTTAAACCGATTTATACGGATAACATCAGTAAAGAAATTCAAGATAAAGTCGCGGCTGGTATGGAAAAAGCCAGTAAAGGTGAGATTGATTTTGCTTCAATGTTCGCCAATAAGTAAAGGCATGTACTATTCAAAATAACATTTAAATTAGCGGTCCGTAAGGTACCGCTAATTTAATTAAAAGGGCGGGTGAATATATGGAAACGGCTTTTTTTGAGCTGCGCGGAATAAGTAAATATTTTGCTAAGGTTGTTGCTAATAAAGATGTTTCCTTTTCTATAAGGCGGGGGGAAGTTTTGGCTTTACTTGGCGAAAACGGAGCCGGCAAAAGCACCGTCATGAAAATCCTGTACGGCTTGTATCGGGCTGATGAAGGTCAAATTTTTAAAGACGGCAAGGAAGTAAAGATCCAGTCTCCTAAGGATGCTATGAAGCTTGGAATTTCTATGATTCAACAGCATTTTTCTTTGGTGCCTGCTCACACAGTAACTGAAAATATCATTTTAGGTAACGTTGGGGGGGTCATTGATCAAAAGCTTTATCAGGAAGAGATAAAAAAGCTGGCTGGAGTTTACGGCTTTAATGTTAACCCCAACGATTATGTACGGGATTTAGAGGTAGGAGTTCAGCAAAAAGTAGAAATTTTAAAGGCTCTTTACCAAAAAGCCAGCCTTTTAATAATGGACGAACCTACTGCTGTTCTTACCCCTCAGGAAGCCCAAAATCTCATGGAGTTTATCAGAAATTTTGCTGCCCAAGGCAATGCCGTGATCTTTATTACTCACAAACTAAAAGAAGTAATGAGTGTGGCTGATCGGATTATTGTCATGAGGGCAGGTAAGGTTTGTGGCGATGTTAAGCGGTCTGAAACAAATGAAGTTGAATTATCTAAACTGATGATCGGCAAGGACTTAGAACAGGTAAGGAGAGACGAGCTTAAAGCAAAGCCTGCTCAGAAACCCAGGTTAATCATAGAAAAAGTAACCCTAGAAGAACAAACAGGAGTTCCTGCTCTTAAAAACATTTCTTTGGCAGTAGGTCAGGGAGAGATTCTGGGCATTGCAGGGGTGAGCGGTAATGGACAGCAGGAGTTGTGTGAGATAATTTGTGGCGCCCAATTTCCTTCCAGCGGAAGAATTTTGTTAGACGGTGAAGATATTACCAACAAGGATATTAGAGCCAGAATTGAAGCGGGGATTGGTTATGTGCCGGCCGACAGAAGCCGGGACGGCATGGTTATGGAAATGTCCATTGCTGAAAATATGCTCCTCAAGAGCAGCTTTGATAAAAAATGGCAGAACAGAGGGTTTATTGATCAAAGGAAACTTAATGCTTATACTCAGGAACAAATTAAGGAATACTCCATTAAGACTCCTTCAACGGAGGCTATGGTCAGAGGATTATCAGGAGGGAACCAACAGAAGGTAATCCTGGCCAGAGAAGTCGATAATGGTGAAAAAGTAATCATCTTTGATCAGCCTACCAGAGGGTTGGATTTGGGGGCGGTTAACCATATTCATAAGGTTATTCTTAAGGAAAGGGCCAAAGGAAAAAGTATTGTCCTGGTTTCTACTGAGCTCTCGGAGATCTTTGCTCTTTCTGACAAAATTGCTGTTTTATATAAAGGTGAAATTCAAGGCATATTTGAGCCTGCAGAATTGACTACAGAAAAGATAGGCTTACTAATGGCCGGTTTCAAAATCGGGGAGGTGAGGGAAGATGCAAGCTAAAATAAGGGACTTGATCATTACCAATTTACTGGCTATTGTCTTAGGAATTGTAAGTAGTGGAATTATGCTTCTTTTCCTGGGGGAAAACCCGGTTAGTGCTTTTACTATTCTAATTACTTCAGTAGTCCGTGATGTTTATACTTTTGCCGATATCTTTGTTAAGGCAACACCTCTCATGTTTACTGCCTTATCCTTTGCCTTTACCTACAAAGCTAATTTATATAATATTGGGGCTCAGGGACAATTTTACATTGGAGCAATTATTGCAGTTGCTTCCTCTTTATACTTGCAAGATATTCTGCCTGGCTGGCTAGCTCTGCTTATCACTTTGATTTTAACCCTTCTGGGAAGCGGTCTTTGGGGCGGATTTATAGGTTTTGTCAAAGCCAGATATAATTCTAATGAATTTTTAATCAGTATGATGTCAACTTATGTAGCTTTAGCAATTATGAACTATTTATTACGTACTTTCTTAATGGAGACGAAAGCTGAATACCCTCAAACCGATGCTTTGGCCAATTCGGTTTGGCTGCCTCGTATTATACCCGGTACTAGGCTTCACGTTGGTTTTATCCTAGCTCTTTTATCGTGTATTGGCGTCTGGGTTTTGCTTTACAAGACTCCCCTTGGTTATCGTATCCGGGCTGTAGGTTACAATGCCCGTGCAGCGAAAATGTCAGGCATTGATGCCAAAAAACTTTATATCCTGGCCTTTTGTATTAGTGGCGCTTTAGCCGGCGCAGCAGGCTTTACAGAAGTCAATGGTGTTCAACACATGCTGGTGCAAGGTTTTAATCCGGACATAGGCGCAGCCGGTATTGGCATTGCCATTTTAGCCAACGGCAATCCTATAGGGATTATTTTTGCTTCTATTCTATTTGGCGCTTTAAAAGTAGGGGGCACTATTATGGGGCAAATGTCAGCTATACCATCAAGTATTATTGAACTGATGCAAGGCTTTGTAATGGTGTTTGTAATTTTGGCTTACTTTGTAAGAAGCTGGTTGGAGAACAACCGGGAAAAACGGAAACTACAGAAGGCGGTGGTATAATGGTAAATCTCTTAAGTAGAACTATTATGATGGGTACACCGCTGCTTTTCGGGGCTTTAGCAGAAGTAATAGCAGAACGGGCAGGTACCATGGTAACCGCTATAGAAGGAATTTTTTTAATCGGCGCTTGGGCCGGTTTTGTAGGAAGTTTTTTGAGCGGTAGTTTGACAATAGGATTTCTGACTGCTATCTTGTCAGGTATTTTAGTTGCGGCTTTATACGGCTGGATTTGTATTTACCTAAAGCAGCATCAAGTTGTTACCGGGACAGCTATTAATATCCTGGCCGTAGGCCTGTGTGCCTTTTTATACAGGGTTATTTTTGGGGTGCCTATTACTCCCCTTACAGTTAATCCTTTACCTACCATTCCGATTCCTTTACTGTCTAAAATTCCGATCATCGGAGAAATACTGTTTGAGCAAAATATTTTGACCTATATTATCTATTTACTGGCTCCGCTAGCCTATTTTCTCTTATACAAAACCTCTTTAGGCTTAACTGTTAGGTCGGCAGGTGAAAATCCTGAAGCAGTAGACGTAGCAGGAATAAATGTTTACTTAGTTCGTTTTTTGACGGTACTTCTGGCAGGAGCTATGGGCGGGGTAGCAGGTGCTTTTTATTCTATCGGTTTTCTAGGCATGTTTGCAACCAATATTATAGGCGGTCGGGGCTGGATAGCTTTTGCCATCTGCTTTTTAGGCAACTGGAATCCTAAAGGTGCGGTTGCCGGCACCTTGGCTTTTGGCTTCGCAGAAGCTATAGCTATTTATATGCAGTCAATAGGTGCCAACTCCTTTTTCCCTAATGAACTGTTTATTGCCATACCTTACATCATGACTATAGTATTGACCATTTCCAGAAAATCCTTTAATGTACCTGCCAAATTGGGGATACCTTATGTAAAGGAAAATTACTAAACATCTGCTCCAGAGTATCAATTGGCTTTCGTCTTTGTCCGAAGGACTTGGCGCAAGCCAATTTTTTTTACTGCTTTGCAATTTATATCTTTGCAATTTTGAAAATAAGTTAGCAGAGAGCGAAAATTGGTTTTGTAGATGATAATTTTGCTAGTTGACATCTAAAATAAAGGACGTTATATTAGCATCAGAATAACGTTTTAGCATCAAGACATTAAAAAATTCAGGGTGATTAAAAGATGAAAAAAGTTTGAGTCAAAGAAGCTGTGGGCATGGTTTTATGCCACGATATAACGGAGATTATTCCCGGCAAGTCAAAAGGTGTAGCTTTCCGAAAAGGCCATATAATCCGTGAGGAGGATGTGCCTAAATTATTAAATCTGGGTAAAGCCCACATTTACGTTTGGGAAAATCAACCGGGTATGCTACACGAAAACGATGCTGCTATCAGGCTTTCCAGGACAATGGCCAAAGGTGGGCTAAAGTTTACAGAACCCAAGGAAGGCAAAGTAAATTTATTAGCAGCTGTTGACGGCTTACTAAAGATAGACGTGGAACGATTAGAAGCTGTTAACGAAATTGACCAGATTGTTGTCGGAACTTTGCATACTGACAGGGTGGTTAAAGCTGGTGAGCAGGTAGCCGGGTGCAGAGTGGTACCTTTGGTTATCGCTGAAGAAAAAATAATACAGGCTGAACGGATTTGCCAGGAAACCAGCGGCATAATTGAGGTCAAACCTTTAAAACACCATAAAGCCGGACTGATAACTACTGGAAGCGAAGTTTTTTCCGGAAGAATTAAGGATGCTTTCGGGCCGATCATTAAAAAGAAATTGGAAACACTAGGTTCTACCCTTGTTAAACAGGTTTTTGTACCTGACGATGTGGAAAAAATTGTTCAGGCTGTTCAAGAGTTTAAGGCTCAGGGCATGGATTTGATTTTAACTACCGGGGGAATGTCGGTAGATCCCGATGATCTGACCCCTACCGGATTGAAAACGGCCGGAGCGGAAATAGTTGCCTATGGTGCACCTGTACTTCCCGGGGCCATGTTTTTGCTGGCATATCTGGAAGGCACACCTGTTTTAGGTTTGCCGGGTTGTGTCATGTATCATAAGACAACCATTTTTGATCTGATTCTGCCCAGAGTATTATGCGGCGAAGTTCTTACCAGGCGTGACCTGGTTAAGTTAGGGCACGGAGGATTGTGTCTTAACTGTGAGGTATGTACTTTCCCCCATTGTCATTTTGGCAAGGCTGGTAAATAATTTAAATTAAGTGACTGCCCTTTAGAAGGATTAAATAATTTCTAACCGGCAGGTTAGTGTAAAATTACTTTGGGGAAAAACCAAAAAATAAAGGATAAGAGTATCTCCCTTGTGATATCATGTAATTTGTTAAGAACCACAAAAAATCACAGAAAAAGGAGATACTCTTATGGGACTAA
>DUOV01000218.1 GCA_012838615.1 Clostridia bacterium
ACCGCTAATTTAAATACTTCCCGGGGATGTACCAAAGAAGCATTCAAGGTCCCGATAGAAATAGTCTCAATGCTGGTACAATGATTTTTGGTATTTAAAAGCATTACTTTAAAATACTCTCTATCAAGAAATTTCATATCTTCCATCAAAATTAAAGCTGCATCCTGAGGAGTGCTTATGGAAATTTTTTCTTCCCTACGATAGGCCATTAATCTTTTACCTAATTCTACTGCAGCTTTAATCTGGGTAGCTTTAGCCATACCTATGCCTTTAAGCTTAAGTAGCTCTTCCAGGGTTGCGTTGGCCAGAAAAGCAAGGCCTTCCCCTTCCCGTAAAATCCTGGTAGCTAAAGCCAAAGCAGATTCTTTTCGGCTGCCCGAACCTAAAATAATTGCTAAAAGTTCTGCATCACTTAAGCTTCCTGGCCCCGTTTTTTGTAGCCTTTCCCTGGGGCGCAGTTCTTCCGGCATTTCTTTAATAGTAATATGGTAACTCATTTTCCTCTCCAACTAACGTAAACTTTTAATTATTTTAAAACTTCAAAACCAAATTCCTGTAACAACAAGTATAACTTAGCTAACGGTAAACCTACCACATTAAAATAACAACCCTCAATTCCCCTGATTAAAACGGAACCAAGGCCTTGGATAGCATAAGCCCCGGCTTTATCCAGGCCTTCCCCTGTTAAGACATAGCTTTGAATTTCTTTAAATGTTAATTCCCTGAAATAGACCTTTGTTAGCTCATGATCTACCAGAGTTTTTTGCGTGGCAGCATCAATCAAGGCAATTCCGGTAATTACCTGGTGCTCTTTACCGCTTAACATGGAAAGCATTTCTATTGCACTTTCTTTAGACTCAGGTTTGCCTAAAATAGTTCCCTCCAAAGCTACAACTGTATCCGCACCTAAGACTATACCTTTCCCCACCCGATTAGCTACATCTTGTGCTTTCTGCCTAGCCAAAGAAGTAACCAGCAAAGTGGGTTCCTTTACTTCACATTTTTCTTCAACTGAGCTAGGAATGATTTCAAAATCCAAGCCGAGGTTCTTGAGCAATGCTCTCCTTCTCGGTGACTCAGATGCCAAAATAAGCTTCATAATTTACCTCCGAAAAAACTAAAATTAAAAAAATAACGTCTTAAAAAGCATAAGACGTTGGGTTGTTCTTTTACTACTGGGAGGGTTTTTTCATTGTCAGGTTAAAAGTGAGTACCTCCAAATTAACTGCCAAGTCAACATTTCGGATTTCAATATCCAAAGGAACATTAAGATTTTTAGGAGCAAAATTCAAAATCGCCTGGATACCGGATTCTACCAATAGATCAGCAACTTCTTGGGCTTCTGAGGCAGGTACTGTTATTATTCCAATTTGAGCGTTGTGGGCTTTAGTTATTTCCTCAAGTTGCTCTAAAGGACGTATTTCAACATCATTGATTTTTTGACCAATCTTGTTAGGGTCTACATCAAAAATTCCTACAACCTTAAAACCTCTTTGCCTAAAACCGCCATACATTGACAAAGCTGTTCCTAAGCGGCCTGCACCCACCATAACAACAGGCCATTCCATATTTAACCCTAAAATTTTCACAATATAATCATGTAAATCCTTGACATTATACCCTACACCCCGGGTCCCAAATTCTCCAAAATAGGCAAGATCCTTACGAACTTGAGCCGAACTGACTCCAACTCCCTCAGCTATTTCGTTTGATGATATTGTAACAATGTTTTTCTTGCTAAGTTCTGCCAAATATCTTGAATATACAGACAATCTGGTAATTGTCGCCTCTGGTATTTTGGGAATTTTCATACCAGTTTAGCCTCCTTTAAGCTCAACAAAAAAATAATTGCCTTAATTATAATACATATTTCTTAAAATTTAAATTACTTACCCTTATTGATACCTTTTTTTGACATTAAATATGCTCTCGCATCAGCGACCATGTAAATAGAACCGGTAATACATAGTAAATCATCTTTCTCTATTAGAGTGAGCCCCTTTTCAACCGCCCCCTCAATTTTTTCTTCCACAAATACTTGGGAAGTATATTTTGAAGCAACTTCAGCCATACTTTGCCAATTTGTTGCCCTGGGATTGTTGGGCTTAGTAACAATCACCGTATGGGCAAGGGGTCCCAAAGCTTCCATAACTTTGTGCCGTTCTTTATCTGCCAACATACCGATAACCAAAATTAGTTTCTTATATTTAAAAATATGCTTTAGAGCATGTTTCAGAGAAACAGCCCCGTCTACATTATGAGCCGCATCCAGAAGTATCATAGGATTTTGACTGATAACTTCCAGTCGGGCAGCCCAAACTGTTTTGGTTAACCCTCGTCTCACAGCTTCTAAGGGAATTTTAAGACCAAAGTAGGCTAAAGCTAAAATTGCCGTAACTGCTGTAGCGCCGTTAACAGCTTGATGATATCCCAAAAGAGAAGTCTTTAAATCTGTCAAAGTCTGATTTAGACCACAAAAATCAAAAACTGTTCCTTCCGGAGTCATTGACTTTACATCATATTTTATATCTTTCCCAACTTGAATAAGCTCTACTTTATTTTTTTGGCATACCTCTTTTATTATTTCCAATGCTTCACGGTTGTCAACAGCAGTTACAACCTTACACCCCGGCTTGATGATTCCTGCTTTGACTCTGGTTATCTCCTGAATCGTACTGCCCAGATAATCCATGTGGTCCATCCCTACATTAGTAATAACCGCAACTAAAGGATCTACCACGTTGGTAGAATCAATTAGACCTCCAAGGCCTACTTCAATTACGGCAAAATCTACTTTTTCCTGGGCAAAGTATAAGAGGGCCATGGCAGTATAAACTTCAAATTCGGTGGGATGTTCATAACCATCTGCCACCATTTGTTCCATATAAGGTTTAATAGTATTTAAAAGCTGGGCAAGTCGTTCTTTTTCAATTTGTACCCGGTTAATCTGAATCCTTTCCGTATAAGAGTGAAGGTGGGGAGAAGTAAATAGACCAACCCGGTATCCGGCTTCTTGTAAGATGGAGGCAACCATGGCAGAAGTTGACCCCTTGCCATTGGTTCCTCCAATATGAATGACTTTTAACTTTTTTTCCGGATTATCTAACAAAGACATTAGCTTTTGTATACGTTGAAGACCAGGATTCCAGCCAAATTTAGTTAATTTTTTAAAAAAGATCATTGCTTCGTCATAATTCATCTTCTAGTCACCTTTACGGCCTAATGAGCCACTTATCCTTTATTTTTTATCCTCTAAACATTTTAAGTCGTTCTAGCAAAGCCTTTTCTTTAACCAGCAATTCTCGTTGTTTTGCCTGTTCCTTAGCGATTACCTCTTGAGGAGCCTTAGTCAAAAATCCTTCATTACTTAATTTACCTGTAACCCGCTCCAGTTCTTTTTTGGTTTGGCTTAGCTCTTTCTCGAGTCTCTTAATTTCCACTTCTAGATCGATTAACCCTTCTAAGGGAAGGTAGATTTCTAAATCTCCCACAATGGCTGTAGCCACATTGCTCGGTTTAGTACCTATTCCCTCGTAGATATTAATAGGTTCCCCATTGGCAAGTCGGGCCACATATTCTTGGCCTGTATTAACTATAGCATAAGCTTCTTTACTTTTGGCCATAATAATCACTTCAGCTTTTTTGCCAGGAGGTACATTCATTTCAGCGCGGATGTTACGAATGGAACGAATAACCTCCATCAGTAAATCCATGCTCTCTTCAGCATCTTTATCTACTAAATTGGAATCAGTTTGAGGCCACTTGGATACCATAATACTTTTACCTTTTTCCGGTAAATGCTGCCATATTTCTTCTGTTATAAAGGGCATAAATGGATGTAAAAGTTTTAAGGTATTAGTTAATACATAGTTTAAAACATACTGAGCTGTATACTTGCTTTTTGGCGTTTCTTTGCCGTATAGCCTTGGTTTAACCAGTTCAATATACCAATCGCAAAACTGGCTCCAGATAAACTCATAAATGGCTTTAGCCGCCTCACCCATTTCATACTTGTCCAGGTTATTTGTAACTTGCTCTACAACTTGATTATACTTGGTCAATATCCAGCGATCAGCTAAAGTGTACTCCGGCTTCTGGCTTTCAGGCTCAAAGTCAGACAAATTCATAAGTACGAAACGTGAAGCGTTCCAAATCTTGTTGGCAAAATTACGGGTTCCCTCTAACCGTTCAAATTGGAATCTTAAATCATTACCCGGTGTATTGCCTGTAACTAGCATAAAACGTAAAGTATCGGCGCCATACTTTTCAATTACCTCAATGGGATCAACACCATTACCCAGAGATTTACTCATTTTACGTCCCTGAGCATCTAAAATCAAGCCATGGATAAACACATCTTTAAAGGGCTCTTCATGCATAAATTCAAGGGAAGTAAAAATCATACGGGCAACCCAGAAGAAAATTATATCCCTGCCGGTAACCAGTACAGAAGTTGGATAAAAATGCTCCAATTCCGGTGTTTTTTCAGGCCAACCCAAAGTCGAGAATGGCCAAAGTCCAGAACTAAACCAGGTATCTAAAACATCAGGATCTTGCTCTAGGTTCGTACTGGCACAGCTTGGGCAAGATGTAGGATCCACACTTGCACAAATCATTTCCCCACAATCCTGACAATACCAAACAGGAATTCTGTGGCCCCACCACAATTGACGGGAAATACACCAATCCCGAATGTTTTCCAGCCATCCTAAGTAGATTTTCGTAAATCTTTCTGGAACAAATCTAATGTTCCCATCTAGAACAGCTTGAATTGCAGGTTTGGCCAAAGGTTTCATTTTTACAAACCATTGACTTGATACTAAGGGCTCAATTATTGTATCACAGCGGTAACAATGACCCACAGCATGATTATGTTCTTCTATTTTAAGTAAATAACCTTGCTCCTTTAAGTCTGCCACAATTTGTTCCCGGCATTCATACCTGTCTAATCCCTGATATTTTCCCGCTTCTTCTGTCATTTTACCAGCTTTATCTATGACAACTAGATCTGGCAGGCTATGCCGTAAGCCAATTTCGAAATCGTTAGGGTCGTGGGAAGGTGTGATTTTAACTGCACCGGTACCAAAGGCCGGATCAACATAACTATCGGCAATTATGGGAATCTCTCTGCCTACTATAGGTAAAATAACCTTTTTACCCACCAAATCGGTATATCGCTCATCATCAGGATGGACAGCTACTGCTGTATCACCTAAAATAGTTTCCGGCCGGGTAGTAGCAATGGTGATGTAGCTACCCTCTTCACCTTTAATAGGGTATTTAACGTGCCACAGCTGACCGGGTGTGTCTTGGTGCTCAACCTCAATATCTGAAATAGTAGTTTGACATTTTGGACACCAATTTATAATGTAGTTACCCCGATAAATTAAGCCTTTTTCATACAGCCTAACAAAAACTTCCCTTACGGCTTTAGAACACCCTTCATCCATCGTAAAACGCTCTCTGTCCCAGTCGCAGGATGAACCTAACATTCTTAACTGTTTGCTTATCCGGTTATGGTATTTGTCTTTCCATTCCCAGACTTTTTCCAAAAATTTTTCCCGACCTAAATCGTATTTGCTAAGCCCATCTTTTGCTAGATGCTCCTCTACCTTAGCCTGGGTAGCAATACCGGCGTGGTCGGTACCGGGTACCCATAAAGTATTGTAGCCTTGCATCCGATGATAACGGATTAAGATATCTTGTAAAGTGTTATCCATAGCATGTCCCAAATGTAAAGAGCCTGTTACGTTAGGTGGTGGCATTACAATCGTATAAGGTTTCTTATCTTTTTCAACTTCAGCATGAAAAAAGCCATTCTTTTCCCAATACTCATACCATTTCTGCTCAGTTTCCTGGGGATTATAAGTAGAAGGTATGTTAGCTAGTTCACTCATTTAGTAAAACCTCCTTAAGACAAAGCCTTTAGCCCATTTTCCATAAAAACCTGGTTAGTAAAAAAGGCGTACGTTGCAAAACCGCAAAGATACAAACTCCTAGTAGTATAAAAAAGCCCCTTAGTCACTAAGGACGAAGGAACTCCGTGGTACCACCTTACTAGCTGTAAAACTACAGCCACTTTATTTTGCGATAACGGGCAAGACCGTTTATTCACTCAGGGGCGACCTTCTTCCTCTTTCCTTAGGAAGCTTCCAGCCAAGACTTCCCTCTCTTGAAAGGAATATACAAGGAATACTCCTCCCCATCATTGGAACTGCCATATAAACTATAAATAATATATCGTTATTATAGCCTGGTGTCAATAATCTTAAACATGATTTAACTATTGGCCTTCTTTTTAATCTGGGTGCTACGTGCCTGTAAGTGTTTTTTCTGAGCTCGCCCGATATTAACTCCACAAACCCCTGCCATTCCAGCCAGGATTATACCTGGAACCAAAGCGTCAAATAAATCCACCAAACTAAGTGACCTTGGAATTAAAACCAAAGAGAAAATCAGCCCAACCAGACAGTAAAGAAAACCTACACTCCCTCCTGCCAGCCACCCTTTTTCCCTCCATTTATATCCGACATAAAAGCCTCCCGCTAAAAGACCGCTAGCTGTAAATAAACTTGAATATAGGGATAAATAGTTCACAGGGGCGGGATCTAATAAGGCCTGGAAAATACTTATTCCTAACAAAAGGGCTGAAATGCCAAGAGCCATACACACACCTTTAATTATTATTACTTTCTTATCCATATTACGCCTCCGAGCTTACCGCAAAAATAGCTTTTATTAATCTCACCTAATATTTATTATCCATAAATAGCTTTTAGACCAGGAGTTTGACCTTATAGAAAAGTGTGTGTGAATAAGGTTAGCCTAAATTATTTGTTTGTCTTCCCCCTAATTACAAGAAGCGGGCGAATGATTGTTCCGCTCTGGACGAACTCCTACGCCGTTACCGCGAGCCAAGCTCGCGACGGCTGTGGAAATTAGTCCCGCTCCACAAAACATTCGCCCGCTCCTCTCGCCGGCTTTGCAAAGACGCAAAGATATTAATTCCTTTAAAAAAATTCACGAATTTCGCTGCTATTTTCCTTGACACCTTTGCCAAGGAACTATACTAAAAGGCACCCTATGTTTTAGGTGCCTTTTGCTTGATCAGATCTTCAATTATTTTTCGCAATTCTTCAAGACCAGTAGCATCAACTGCTGAACAGGGTAAAACCACATCTTGTTTCCTAACCTGCAACTCCTGCTTTATAATTTTTAAATGCTGAGGCCATCTTCCCCTGCTTATTTTATCAGCTTTAGTACAGGCAACGATGATCTGCTTTTGGTAGGCTTTTAGCCATTCAAACATTTGTCTATCTTCTTTAGAAGGTGGATGACGAATATCAACCAATTGAATAATTGCTACTAAATTCTCCCGCTCTGTCAAATACTGTTCGATCATCTTGCCCCACTGAATTCTTACCGACTTCGGTACTTTAGCAAATCCATAACCAGGTAAATCAACCAGGTAAAAAGCATTGTTGAACAAGAAAAAATTTAAGATTTGAGTTTTTCCCGGCTGACCGCTTATCCGAGCTAAATTTTTCCGGTTGGCTAAAGCATTGATTAGTGAAGATTTGCCTACATTTGATCTTCCTGCCAGGGCAATTTCCGGTAGGTCGTCCTTTGGGTACTGTTCGGGCTTTACAGCTCCTTGCTTATATTGGGCAGTTTTTATAATCATTTTTGCTCCTCTAGCAAGGCAACCTCCAGAACCTCGTCCAAATGCTCAGCTAAGATAAATTTAAGTTTACGTTTCACATTAACCGGTATTTCCTCTAGATTTTTTTCATTTTCTTTGGGCAAGATAATTGTTTTAGCGCCTGCCCGATGAGCTGCTAATACTTTTTCTTTAATACCGCCTACAGGTAAAACTCTTCCTCGTAAGGTAATTTCTCCTGTCATAGCAACGTCTTTTCGAACAGGCCTGTTGGTCAAGGCAGAGGTTAAAGCAGTTGCCATAGTAATTCCTGCCGAAGGTCCGTCTTTTGGAATAGCTCCTTCGGGAACATGGATATGAATATCATATTTTTCGTAAAAATCATCAGAAATACCAAATTCACTTGACCGGGATCTAATATAGCTAAAGCCGGCATAAGCAGATTCTTTCATCACATCGCCAAGCTTTCCGGTTAAGGTTAACTTGCCTTTACCTTTCATAATAGTTACTTCTATAGCTAACGTGTCTCCACCTACTTCCGTAACTGCCAGGCCTAAAGCTACACCTACCTCATCTTTCTTTTCTGCCACTCCGTAGTGGAAGCGAGGAATTCCTAAATATTTTTCCACATTTTGAGCGCTGACCTTAGCCTTTTCTATTTTCTTGGCTACTATTTCCTTGGCAACCTTGCGGCAGATAGAAGCTATTTCACGTTCAAGGTTTCTTACCCCTGCTTCTTTGGTATACTCTCTTATTATCTTTCTGATTGCATTTTCTGAAACAACTAATTGTTCTTTGCTTAATCCATGTTCAGCCAATTGTTTGGGTAACAAATGTCGTAAAGCAATTTGCAATTTTTCTTCTTCTGTGTAACCTGGCAAATAAATTACTTCCATTCTGTCTAAAAGAGGGCGAGGAATGTTGTACTGAACATTTGCTGTGGTAATAAACATGACTTTTGATAAGTCGAAAGGTGATTCAATATAATGGTCGCTAAAAGTATTGTTTTGCTCCGGATCAAGTACTTCTAGTAAAGCTGAGGCAGGATCTCCTCTAAAATCTGCACCTAGTTTGTCAATTTCGTCCAGAAGTATAACCGGATTTTTAGTACCGGCTTGTTTCAGACTCTGGATGATTCTTCCTGGCATGGCGCCTACATAGGTACGGCGATGACCCCGGATCTCAGCCTCATCTCTTACGCCCCCAAAAGACATACGCACAAATTTCCTTTCCAAGGCATTAGCGATAGACTTGGCTAAGGAAGTCTTCCCAACCCCTGGAGGTCCTACAAAGCAGAGGATAGGTCCTTTCATTTTTTTAGCTAACTGTCTGACAGCTAAAAACTCTAAAATCCTATCTTTTACCTCTTTTAGTCCATAGTGCTCATCATTTAAGATTTTCTCAGCAGCTTCAATATCTAGACGATCTTTAGTCTGCTTATTCCAAGGCAAGGCTAAAATCCAATCTAAATATGTACGCACTACTGCAGCCTCAGCTGCCTGAGGCGGCATTTTTTCCAAACGATCTATTTCTTTTAAGGCTTTTTCCCTAACTTCTTTCGGTAGTTTCGCTTTATCTACTTTTTCCCGTAATTCTTCTGCTTCACTAATTCGATCTTCTTTTTCACCTAATTCTTTTTGAATTGCTTTAAGTTGTTCCCTTAAGTAGTACTCTTTTTGTGTTTTTTCCATTTGCTTGCGGACCCGGGCATTTATCTTGCGTTCAAGTTCTAAAATTTCCATCTCGTTAGCCAAGAGACGGCACAGTAATTCTAATCTCTCTTTTACGTTAACAGCTTCCAAGACATCTTGTTTAGCCGTTAATTTTAAGGAAAGGTGAGCTGCAATTTCATCAGCCATCCTGCCTGGTTCCTCCAAAGTTACCACAGATACAATAGCCTCGGGAGGAATTTTTTTGCTTACTTTAGCGTACTGTTCAAATTGCCCAACCAAAGTCCGCATTAAAGCTTCTAGTTCCATATCCTTGCTAGCCGACTCTGTATATTCTTCCACCTCTACCCTCATGTAAGGGTCCGCAGATTTTAAGTTGACAATCTTAGCCCGTCTCAGTCCTTCAACTAATACTCTGATGGTACCTCCGGGAAGCTTTAAAAGCTGCTTAATCTCAGCAACTGTCCCAAATTGGTAAATATCATCCATATCTGGTTCATCTGTCTGGGCATCTTTCTGCATGGTTAAAAATAACTCTCTTTCTTCAGCCATAGCAGCGTCAATTGCACTTATTGAACGCTCGCGGCCAACATCCAAGTGGATAACCATATATGGAAAAACTGCTACTCCTCTGAGGGGCAGAAGCGCAAGTTCCCGCAGAGTTGACTTCTTTTTAGTAGTCATTTAACCACCTCTAACCTGTTCTGTCAAACCTTCTTTTTATTTTTTACTATGCTTCAATATTATATGCCAGTAAGTTAAGTTTATCAATCTTTGCCCTACCTATATTTGCCAATAGCCCAAGAAGCTAAGGAAAAAGCAGAATACTATCCCTTACTTGAAACTTAGCAAAAATGCGCACTAAAGTCCAATCATAGTAGTGCGCATGTTTTAGGCTTATTAACTGTTTAGTTTTGGCTAACGACCTGATGTTGTAGGCTTGGAGCTAAGAACTGCATAGGCAGATAACATTTCATTTGGCACGCGGGGCACTTCAACTACCTTGTCCTTACTTAGTTTTGGCATTACCCGCTCTATGATCTCCTCTAGCCTTTCGACAGGTACCACTTCTATATCCCTCATCTCTTTAAAAATATCCTGGTAGTTTTCTGCAGGGATAAAAACCGTTTTCACTCCAGCCTGACGAGCTGCCTCTACTTTGGCAACGATCCCCCCTACGGGTTTAACGTAACCCCGAACTGATACCTCACCTGTCATGGCAACAGTATTATCAACCGGGATATTTTTTATGGCAGAGTATATTGCTGTTGCCATTGTAACACCTGCTGAAGGGCCATCTATGGGTACCCCACCGGGAAAGTTAATATGAATATCGTAATCCCTAGGATCTACATTCATGCTTTTACGTAGAGCAGTAAAAACATTTTCGACAGAACCTTTAGCCATGCTCTTACGCCGCATTTTCTTTCCATCATGACTACCGATTTCCTCCTCTTCAATAACACCAGTTACTACAACTTTGCCTTTACCTGTTTTGCTTGGCAAAGCACTTACTTCCAGGTCAATTAAAGCACCTAAGTTGGGGCCAAAGACAGCTAAACCATTGACTACCCCTACTTGAGGATGGGGAGGAATTTTTTTATCCGGTCTGGGAGCATACTGACCGCTATTAACCACCCATTCCACATCCGAGGCTAAGATCTTTTTCCGACCTTTGGACAAGCTGATACCGGCTGCTATTTGAATTATATTTACAGCCTCCCTGCCGTTGCTGGCATATCTTTTTAACACTTCAACTGCCTGTTTTTCAATAGGATAAGCAATTTTTTCAGCTGCACCCATAGCAATTTTGCCTATTTCATCAGGGGTTAAAGCTCGGAAAAAAATTTCAAGGCACCTAGATCTGATGGCCGGAGGGATCTCTTGGGGCAATCTTGTTGTGGCCCCTACCAGCCTAAAATCGGCTGGCAGACCGTTTTGGAAGATATCGTGAATATGACTTGGAATATTTGTATCTTCTGAACTATAGTAAGCGCTTTCCAGCATGACTTTGCGATCTTCTAAAACTTTTAACAATTTATTAATTTGAATGGGATGAAGTTCGCCAATCTCATCGATAAACAGGATTCCACCATGAGCTTTAGTAACAGCACCAGGCTTAGGTTGGGGAATACCAGCTACTCCCATAGCTCCTGCACCTTGGTAGATTGGATCATGTACTGAACCGATTACCGGATCGGCTATTCCTCTTTCATCAAAACGAGAAGTCGCGCCATCTATTTCTACAAACTTAGCATCCGCCTTGAAAGGGGAGTCAGGTGATTTTTTGGCTTCTTCTAAGACTAACCTAGCCGCAGCTGTCTTTCCAACCCCGGGAGGACCGTAAATAATTACATGCTGGGGATTGGGCCCGCAAAGGGCAGCGCGCAAAGCCTGAATTCCTTCTTCTTGACCTACTATCTCGGCGAATTTTGTTGGTCTTGTTTTTTCAGACAAGGGTTTAGATAAAGAGATACTACGCATCTTTTCTAATTTTTCCAATTCTTTTTTTGATTCCCTCTCTATAACTACTTTATTTCCTTGCTGATTTCTTAACAAATTCCAAAAATACATGCCGATTACTATGGCGAAAAAGATTTGGATAACAACTAAGAAGCTACCCAAACCGGCGTTGTAATCACCCACGTTGACATCAATCCTTTCTCGTCCATTTCTCGTCTTTGTAGTATTTCCAGTAAAGCCTATTTTATCCGCCAACAAAAGTTAAAAATTAAAGTTAAAAAGCAGGCAAATGAACACAAAAAAACAGTAGCTCTAAAAGCTACTGTTAAGCAGATTCTTCTTTTTTCTTCTTGCTACTACTGTTTCTATCCACAGAAACTATTAAAGGTTCATCTTTCTTTAATATTACATCCTTAGTGATAACACATTTTGTTATTCCGGTACGTGAAGGAATATCATACATCACGTCAAGCATTGCATCTTCCAAAATAGCCCTTAAACCCCGGGCACCTGTTTCCCTTCTTATGGCTTCCTTAGCTACTGCATCTAAAGCATCCTCTTTAAATTCTAAAGTAACTCCATCTAATTCAAATAGTTTCTGATATTGCTTGACTAAAGCATTTTTAGGTTCAAGTAAAATACGTTTTAACGCTTGTTCGTCAAGGGCGTCTAACGTAACTATCACAGGAACCCTGCCCACAAACTCGGGAATCAAACCGAATTTAAGGAGATCGACAGGCAAAATGTTTTTCAATATTTCACCTATAGGTTTATCCTTTTTGCCTTTAACTTCGGCACCAAAACCTATGGATTTTTCTCCTATCCTGCTTTGAATAATCTTATCAACACCGTCAAAGGCACCACCACAGATAAATAAGATATTGGTCGTGTCAAGCTGAATAAATTCTTGATGAGGGTGCTTACGACCACCCTGTGGCGGAACACTAGCTACGGTACCTTCCAGTATCTTAAGCAAGGCTTGTTGAACACCTTCCCCGGAAACATCTCTGGTAATGGAAGGGTTCTCTGATTTACGGGCAATCTTATCGATCTCATCAATATAGATAATACCCTTTTCAGCCTTTTCCACATCATAATCAGCAGCCTGAATAAGCTTTAGTAAAATGTTTTCAACATCTTCGCCTACGTAACCAGCTTCAGTTAGTGATGTTGCGTCAGCGATAGCAAAGGGAACATTAAGGATTTTAGCCAGGGTCTGGGCAAGCAGAGTCTTACCGCTACCGGTAGGCCCTAACATGATGATGTTGGATTTCTGTAATTCAACATCATCAATTTTCATGCCCAGATTAACTCGCTTATAGTGATTATAAACGGCTACTGATAAAGACTTTTTTGCTTCATCCTGACCGATTACATATTGATCGAGGATTTCACGTATCTCATGAGGCTTGGGGATATCATCCATTTCCATGCCTAACTCTTCACTTAACTCTTCTTCGATTATTTCATTGCATAATTCAATACATTCATCACAAATATATACACCCGGGCCGGCTACTAGTTTTTTAACTTGGTCCTGGAGTTTTCCACAAAATGAACACTTCAGCTGACCTTTGTCGTCTGTATATTTGTACATGGCTTCACCTCGCCCAAATTATTTACTTGCTACTCGTTTAGTAATTACCTCATCAATTAAACCATATTCTTTCGCTTCTACAGCTGACATAAAATTATCCCTGTCAGTATCTTTTTCGATCTGCCTTAGTGGCTTACCCGTTATTTCTGATAAGATTCTATTTAGGTCATTTTTTACACGCACTATTCTCTTGGCATGGATCTCAATGTCTACAGCCTGACCTTGAGCTCCGCCTAGTGGCTGGTGGATCATAATCTCGCTGTTTGGCAAAGCAAAACGTTTGCCTTTAGTGCCAGCTGCGAGCAAAAATGCCCCCATGCTGGCAGCGAGTCCTACACAGATAGTTGAAACATCAGGTTTAATATATTGCATAGTATCAAAGATAGCCATACCGGCCGTAATAGAACCGCCAGGACTGTTGATATAAATACTTATATCTTTGTCAGGATCTTCTGCTTCCAAAAATAACAGCTGGGCAATAACTAAATTGGCCACATGGTCATCGATAGAACTCCCGAGAAAGATAATGCGATCTTTTAATAGACGGGAATAAATATCATAGGCTCTTTCACCCCGATTAGATTGCTCGATAACCATTGGAACGTAAACAGACATAAGTTATACACCCCTCTCCTTCGCTTTACTCTTCCTTCTTAGTTTCTTCCTTACCGTCTGAAACAATTTCAATTTTGGCTTCACTCACTAGAAAATCTACAGCTTTATCTAACTGAATACTTGCTTCCAACGCCGGAAGATTACCTTGAGCTGCAAACATTTCTTTAAGTTTGCCTGCTTCTTGATTATAGTATTTAGCCATTTTTTCAATTTCTTTATCAACTTCTTCTTCTGTAGCTATAATATTTTCTGCTTTGGCAATTGCTTCAATAACTAAATCATTTTTAACTTCTTTTTTAGCCTGAGGCTTAAATGTTTCCTTAATTTGTTCCATAGTCTGCCCGCTATATTCAAGGTAGTGTTCAAATTTTAAGCCTTGTTGAGCCAGCCTTTGAGCCATCTCGTTAACATAACTTGCTATTTTGCTTTCAATCATAATTTCTGGGATTTCAACTTCAGCATTTTCAGCGGCTTTATTGATTACAGCAATTTTTACTTCACTAAGGCTCCTATTTTCAGCTGCTTCTTTCAATTTATTCCTAATATCATTTTTTAATTCCTCGAGGGTTTCAAACTCACTTACATCTTTAGCAAATTCATCATCAAGCGGAGAATACTCTTTAACTTTAATACCCTTTACCTTAACTTTAAATATAGCTGGTTTGCCTGCTAATTCTTCACTATGGTAGTCTTCAGGAAAAGTAACATTGATCTCCTTTTCTTCGTCAATTGACATCCCCACTAACTGGTCTTCAAAACCTGGTATAAAAGTGTTGGAGCCAATCTCTAAGGAATAGTTTTCTCCTTTCCCGCCTGGAAAAGCTTCTCCGTCCACAAATCCTTCAAAATCAATAAGGGCAATATCGCCTTTCTCTACTGTGCCTGATTCTTTGCTGACAAGCCGGGCGTATCGCTCTTGTAAATTTTTAAGGTAGTCTTCAACATCCTGGTCTGTTACCGGATATTCTTTCTTTTCTATGGCTAAGCCTTTATACTGGCCTAATTTAACTTCAGGCTTAACTTCTACAGTTGCTTTAAAAATAAAAGGTTTGCCATTTCCTAACTGAGTAATCTCAACTTCAGGCTGGTTTATGGGCTCAATTTTTGTCTCCTGTACAGCATTATAATACGCTTCGGGTATAATAATGTCCGCAGCTTCACTATAAAGGGAGCCCTCACCAATATATGTTTCTAAAACTTTTCTTGGCGCCTTACCTTTTCTGAAACCTGGTATGTTTACCTTTCTTACAAGCTTTTTATATGCCTTCTGAACAGCCTTTTCGAATTCCTCAGATTCTACCTCAACTTCTAGCACCACCCGGTTCTTATCTATCTTTTCCACGTTTGACTTCATTTATGCTCCCCCTATTCTTCATACATCATTATGTAAGTCAGATACAAAATGTACCTGTAGTATTATATCCAAGTTAAAACATAGCGTAAACATAAACTTCGTTCTGAATTATATATTTTCCTGCCAAATTTTAATAGTTAACTATTAAATAATAAAGATATATTTTAAATAAAATAATTTTTGCATATAACAACACCTCGGCCAAAATAGTTATGCCGAGGTTGTAATATGCGTCTGGAGCGGAAGACGGGATTCGAACCCGCGACCCTCGCCTTGGCAAGGCGATGCTCTACCACTGAGCCACTTCCGCATATTTGTTTTTTCTGCGGCTAGGATAAAACACACCTAGTTAATTGTTTAAGTTGTTTGGTGCGGGAGAAGGGACTTGAACCCCCACGGTAAAACCACTAGATCCTAAGTCTAGCGCGTCTGCCAGTTCCGCCACTCC
Organism: Clostridia bacterium; assembly: GCA_012838615.1. Lineage (GTDB taxonomy): Bacteria > Bacillota > DUOV01 > DUOV01 > Zhaonellaceae > DUOV01. The sequence continues at coordinate 15,808 of DUOV01000218.1, forward strand.
CGCATTTATCAACTTATAATTAACTAACTTAATGCGTTAACAAAAAATATCTTAACAGAATTAAAGCTCATAGTCAAGCTTTTTAATTAGGTTAAATTATGGCAGGATAAAGTTGTCTTTTCCGACCATAGAATTTATTAATCATGGTCAACTCATAAAAGTGCAGGGTCATTGGAATATTATTAGCAAGGAGGCGATTTTTTTGTCTAGTAAAACTACCAGTTTAGTAGTAACCGGTCTTGGCACAGCAGTAACAGCCCTGGGTTACTTTAAAAAAGGAACCATAGGGGCAGGAATGGCCGGATTTGGCCTGGCCCATGTAGTACTTGGGATCCTGGATATGTTCAGACCGAGTGTGCAAAACTAAGAGCCTCCACAAAAGGGCGAGCAAATTCAGCTTTCTTTAGTGCTCGCCTTTTAATACTACTCTCCGCACTCTCCGCCAACTTTAGAACACCACAATGTTAATTGAAAAAGTGGGCGAATGTTTTGTGGAGCGGGACTAATTTCCACAGCCGTCGTGAGCTTGGCTCACGGTAACGGCGTAGGAGTTCGTCCAGAGCGGAACAATCATTCGCCCGCTCCCCCAACATCTTTTTAAATCACAATGATATAAATTACATATATAGTAAATAAACTCTGGCAAACCAGAGTTTATAATGGTGAGCCATCCGCGACTCGAACGCGGGACACCCTGATTAAAAGTCAGGTGCTCTGCCGACTGAGCTAATGGCTCATACTAAATCAAATTATATGTTAAAAATATAATGGCTGGGGCGGCTGGATTCGAACCAACGCATGGCGGATCCAAAATCCGCTGCCTTACCGCTTGGCTACGCCCCAATATTTAATGAAGAATAAAATGTGGGGTGGATGATGGGACTTGAACCCACGACCCCCAGAGCCACAATCTGGTGCTCTAG
>DUOV01000219.1 GCA_012838615.1 Clostridia bacterium
AACTTTTTGAAAAACACAATCTTCCAATTAAAACAGATCAATACGTTGATTGTGGAATGCTGATCTACGATTACGACAAGCAGGAAGTATTTGCCGGCGGAAGTGGCTGTGCCTGCTCAGCTGTTGTCACTTATGGACACTTACTAAAGAGGCTACAAAAAGGGGAGTTTAAACGGATACTTGTTGTTGCTACCGGCGCCTTATTGTCACCCTTATCTTTCCAGCAAGGTGAAAGTATTCCTTGTATTGCCCATGCCGTAGCCTTGGAAAGAGGTGAAGAATAAATGTTTATGGATTTTGTCTGGGCCTTTATTATCGGTGGTTTAATCTGTGTCTTTGGCCAAATCTGTTTTGATGTTTTTAGGCTTTCTCCGGCCCACACCATGACTTTACTAGTTGTCCTAGGAGCCGTAGTAGGTGGACTAGGCTTATATGAACCCTTTGCTGAATTTGCCGGTGCAGGAGCGACCATTCCGATCACCAGTTTTGGCAACAGCCTGGTTAAAGGAGCTTTACAAGAGCTGAAAAGGAACGGCATTGTAGGCGTCATTACCGGTATGTTTGAAGTAACAAGTGCCGGTATTTCGGCCGCAATAATTTTTTCTTTCTTCGCCGCTTGGCTCTGTAAGCCAAAAGGGTAAATAAAAGAGCTAACCTACATTTAAGGCTAGGTTAGCTTTGCTTTAGCATTATTTAGCATCAAGTGCCGCAAAAAGTACGGTAAGGAATATTTGACGGCTCAGGTAAAGCTATATACTCCTCCTGTTCTGGCAAATAATCATATGGTCTGGCCAGAACTTTTAGTAACTTATTTAGTAGACTTAAGTCATTATCTTTTACCGCAGCTTCCAGAGCAGCTTCTACCCGGTGGTTACGGGGGATTATGGCAGGATTGCTCTTTTGCATTAATTGTTTAGAATCAGCAGGTGATTCTTCTTGCCTGCTTAGTCTGGCCTTCCACTCTCCCTGCCATTTTGCAAAATCTTCACTCTTAAATAATTTCCCACCATCATCTAACTTATCAAGAGTTAAGGAACGAAAAGTATTAGTAAAGTCAGCCCCATACTTCTCCATCATGTTTAGAAGCTTATTAACCAGTTCCTTATCTTCAGACTCCTCATTAAATATCCCTAACTTAGCTCTCATCCCATTTAGCCAGTTCCATTCATACAGCTCAGCGTATTTAGCTATTGTCTCTTCGGCCAATTGAACAGCCTTTTCTTCATCATCATGAAGTAGGGGTAAAATGCTTTCAGCAAAGCGTGCCAAATTCCATTCACCTATGGCAGGCTGATTACCATAGGCATAGCGGCCGGTTCTGTCAATTGAGCTGAATACTGTTGCCGGACTATAGGTATCCATAAAGGCACAGGGGCCATAATCAATAGTTTCTCCGCTAATAGTCATGTTATCTGTATTCATCACCCCATGAATAAAACCGACTAATTGCCATTTGCTTATTAAAGTGGCCTGACCCTTTACCACTTCTTCAAGCAGCCTGAGATAAGGTTGCTCATCATCTTTAACTTCCGGGAAATGCCTTGCTAAGGCATAATCAGCCAAAGCTTTTAATTCCTCTATAGTACACCAATTTGCTGCATATTGAAAAGTTCCTACTCGAAGGTGGCTGGCAGCTACACGAGTAAGAATAGCGCCGGGAAGTTTGGTTTCTCGTATTACCGTTTCTCCGGTGGTAACAACTGCCAGACTCCGGGTTGTAGGAATTCCTAGAGCATGCATGGCTTCACTTATGACGTATTCCCGCAGCATTGGCCCTAAAGCAGCCCGACCATCGCCACCACGGGAATAAGGGGTTCTACCCGAACCTTTAAGCTGAATATCAACTCTTTCCCCCGCCGGTGTAATCTGTTCGCCAATAAGAAGGGCCCTACCGTCCCCTAGCATAGTGAAATAACCGAATTGGTGGCCTGCATAAGCCTGGGCAAGAGGAACAGTACCTGCTGGCACTTGGTTGCCAGCTAAAACTGCTACTCCTGCTTCACTTTGTAATTTTTGAATATTTAGACCTAAAGTTTCAGCCAATGGTTCATTAAATACAATTAGTTTAGGCCCACTTACAGGAGTTGGGTTGAGTATACTAAAAAATGATTTTGGCAGTCGCGCATAACTATTGTCTAGTTTCCAGCCCATTGCTATGTCTTTTTCTGCTACGATCATATCTTTTCTCCTTTAACCGATGACTATTAGTCGTAAACTGCCCTTTGCCACCCTTAAAGGAATCGGCATAAGGTAAAAACCCTTGATCTGGTATTTATTTATGTAGTTTTTACAACTGCCAATTTTACTATGCAAATTTGCAACAACAAAACCTTTAAACGCCCAAAAGAAGCAAACCGTTCCCAACTATCCGGTGTGCAAAATGCCCGCGCAAAACTGCAAAGATATGAATTCCTTAACAAAAATTAAAAGCCAGGGTGACCCCTGGCCTAAATTAGACAACTTTTTCCAATAGTGACTGAATCCGGTCAAGACCTTCTGCAATATTTTCCATAGAAGTTGCATAAGAGAAACGTAAATTTTCAGCAGAACCAAAAGCTATTCCCGGCACTACAGCAACTTGAGCCTCAGTTAAAAGCAGCTCTGCAAGATCATCAGGTGAAGCTATAACCTTACCCTTATATGATTTACCAAAAAGTTTTGCCACATTGGGAAACAGATAAAAAGCTCCAGCAGCCTTAGCGCAGGTAACACCTGGCAAACTATTCAGCCGCTCCCACATATAATTCCTGCGCTCAGCAAATTCTTCGACCATCATTTTTAGTGGCTCCTGAGAACCGGTTAAAGCAGCAATACTGGCAAACTGGGCTATGGAATTGGGGTTAGAAGTTGCATGGCTTTGTAAACTGGTTACAGCTTTGATAACCTCCACCGGCCCGGCTGCATAACCTATTCTCCACCCTGTCATGGCGTAGGATTTGGAAACGCCGTTTATAACTATAGTTGCCGCTTTTAATTCTGGGCTTAAAGAGGCAATGCTTACATGCTCTGCCTGATCGTAGATAAGCTTTTCATATATTTCATCAGAAATTACAATAAGCTTATGTTTTAAAATAACGTCCCCCAAAGCTTCCAGCTCTGCTTTAGTATACACAGCACCAGTTGGGTTACTGGGACTGTTTATTAGCAAAATCTTGGATTTAGATGATATTGCACTTTCTAACGCTTCAGGAGTTAACTTAAAGCCATCTTTTTCCGTCGTTTGTACTACTTTGGGTATACCCCCTGCCAGCTTAATTTGCTCCAAGTAGCTTACCCAGTAAGGTGCAGGTAAAATAACCTCATCACCCTCATTACAAATTACTTGAAACACATTATATAGAGAGTGCTTAGCGCCTACCGATACAACGATTTGGTCAGGCGAGTACTCTAACCCATTGTCGTTACTAAGTTTATCAATTATCGCCTTTTTTAATTCCTGAATACCCCCTACCGGCGTATAACGGGTAAATCCTTGTCTTAGAGCTGTAATGGCAGCTTCTTTTATGTGTTCCGGAGTATCAAAATCCGGTTCACCCACACCAAAATTAATAACCCTTACGCCTTCTTGGAGCATTTTTTTGGCTTTAGCATCAATAGCCAAGGTCGGTGATGGGCTAATTGAAGCGGCCCGATTGGCTAATTGCATACCAATCCCTCCATTCTCCCTTCAAATCTTTTTCTCAAGTTAATTTATTCTTCGTAGTCTAATAAACGTCTTTCTAAAGCATCAAGCTGCTCGATCATGGCCTTAGGAATGCCCTCTCCGAACCTAGCATAATATTCTCTAATAGAAGCCACTTCCTGCAACCACTTTTCCTTATCTACTCGAAGCAGCTCTTCCATTTGAGCCTGGCCTATGTTCAATCCGGTTATATCTATAGCATCAGGAGTTGGCATGTAGCCAATTGGAGTTGCCATAGCCTTTCCTGTTCCCGAAACTCTCTCAATAATCCACTTTATAACCCGGCTGTTGTCACCAAATCCTGGCCAAATAAAGTTACCCTTTTCATCTTTGCGGAACCAATTTACATAAAATATTTTTGGTAATTTATCAGGATCGGTTTTTGTTCCTATATTTATCCAATGCTGAAGGTAATCGCAAAAATTGTAGCCCATAAAAGGAAGCATAGCAAATGGATCCCGGCGCACCTGCCCTACTTTATCAGAAATTGTTGCAGCAGTAATTTCTGAACCGAGAATAGAACCTAAAAATACACCATGGTTCCAGTCAAAGCTTTCATGAACTAATGGTATAGTGCTTGGGCGACGTCCACCAAACAAAATGGCTGAGATAGGTACCCCTTCAGGGTCTTCCCATTCTTTGGCTATTACCGGACATTGACTGGCCGGTGTCGTAAACCGCGCATTAGGGTGGGCTGCCTTTCGGCCACAACCTGGTGTCCAATCATTACCTTCCCAATCAATAAGGTGTTCGGGAGCATCATAGCCGATTCCTTCCCACCAGACATCTCCGTCATCAGTCAGGGCAACATTAGTAAAAATGGTATTTTTCCCTATAGTTAGCATGGCATTTTTATTCGAATCCATTGAGGTTCCTGGTGCCACACCAAAAAAGCCTGCTTCAGGATTAATCGCGTAGAGACGGCCGTCCTTGCCAAATTTCATCCAAGCTATATCATCACCGATTGTTTCAACTTTCCAACCCGGCAAAGTAGGAATGTGCATGGCCAAATTTGTTTTACCTGTAGCACTTGGAAAAGCACCTGCCACATATTTTTTATTTCCGTTTGGATCAGTAATCCCAAGAATCAACATATGTTCGGCTAACCAGCCCTCATCCCTAGCTTGCACAGAGGCAATTCTTAAAGCAAAGCACTTTTTACCTAAAAGGGCGTTACCACCATATCCAGAGCCATAGGACCAAATCAATCTTTCTTCAGGAAAGTGGCTGATATATTTTTGCTCCATTGGAGCACAAGGCCAAGCTACATCGGTCTCTCCTTCTTCCAAAGGTGCTCCTACGGAATGAAGACATTTTACAAATTCAACGCCTTGGTTAATAAGTTCAAGAACTTCTTTGCCCATGCGGGTCATAATACGCATATTTACTACCACATAAGGGCTGTCTGTTATCTGTACCCCAAGTTTAGAAATAGGCGAACCTATAGGACCCATAGAAAAAGGCATTACATACATGGTACGCCCCTTCATGCAACCTGTGTATAATTCGGTCATTGTTTTCTTAAGCTCAACAGGATCAACCCAGTTGTTGGTTGCACCAGCATCTTCTCGTGTTTTAGAAGCTATAAAAGTCCTATCTTCAACGCGAGCCACATCTGATGGGTGGCTACGGAATAAATAACACCCTGGACGTTTTTCAGGGTTTAATGGTATAGCCATTCCCGAGTCAACCATTTCTTTAAATAAACGTTCAGCTTCTTCTTCTGAACCATCGCACCAGTAAATGTTATTCGGTTGACACATTTTTGCAACATCATCTACCCATGTTTGTAGCTTTTCATTTACCACCATTCAAATCTCCCCTTCATTTACATACTACATAATAGTTTAATATATGAGCCTAAAGCTTGGCCTGATTAGCATAAGTGATACCTTAAAATTAATAAACTATACTGATACAATAAAGAAATCATTATTGGATAATGCTAACTAAGTACCTTTTAAAATAAGGTATTTTTTATATTGTGACAAAAAAAACTTGAAAATGCAAAGAAAATAAAGTATTATTAGATATTTATACTGTATACAAAATACTGATTTGAAATTCTCTTATATTTTTAATCTAACCTAGGCTCATCCAATGCTTATTATGCCAATGTTTAAGCCTATTTACATATTTACTCGAAGTCAGTTTACGTTTACCCACCATACTGTATAATTAAATCAAAGGGCCTTTAGAAGATTAAACCAGATTTTAATCAAATTTTAATCTTTACCAAATTATCCTTGAATTTTTTAGGGTTAAAATTTAATTGACTAATCCTAATAAAACAAGGAGGAATTCTTTTGGATACTTTGGAACAAATTGAAAAACTGCGTACTATAGCTAATGTAAGTTATGAAGAGGCTAAGGATGCCCTGGAAGCAGCAAATGGCAACTTACTTGATGCTGTTATCTACCTGGAGAAACAAGGTAAGGTAGAACCACCCAGCGGAGGAGGTTTCTACAGTAGCGAAAAAAAGACAACTGCCGGTACTTCTAACAAGAGTAAGAACTGGGAAGAAAAAAATAGCAATAGTGACAAGGAAAGTTCCTTAATTTCCTTCCTCAAAAAATTATGGGAATTTTGCCTTAAGATGATCCGAAAAGGTAACAGAAATACATTTGAAGTTCTTAAAAACGGCGAAACCAAAGCATATTTCCCTGTAACGATCCTGGCTCTTTTGCTGATCTTTGCCTTTTGGGCCACCCTGCCCTTGATTATTATCGGACTGTTTCTTGGTTTTCGCTACCGTTTTACAGGGCCTGATATTAAAGAACAGACTATTAATGAAACAATAGAAAATGCCGCAAAGGCAGTAGAAAACTTTAAGAAAGACAACTTTTAAAAAGTATTTGTGATTGGTGTGATTAAATGAGCCCCAGAATTTTGATTATAGAAGATGAGGAAAAAATTGCTCGCTTTGTTGAGCTGGAACTAAGTCATGAAGGATATACAGTTACAAAAGCTTTTGACGGCCGAACAGGTCTGGAATTGGCTGAAACAGGTCAATTTGACCTGATTATTCTGGATATATTGCTGCCCCAATTAAGCGGTATGGAAGTCTTGCGAAGAATTCGCCGTACCTCATCTGTTCCTATTATCATGTTAACTGCCCGGGATAGCGTAGTTGATAAGGTTTCAGGACTTGACAGCGGTGCTGACGACTATATCACCAAACCTTTTGCTATAGAGGAGCTGCTGGCACGGATCCGCACCGCCCTCAGAAAAACCAAGCCGGAAGAAACGGAAGTTTTATCCGCTTCAGGTCTCCAATTAAATACCGGTAGCCGAACAGTTGCTGTAATGGGTAAACCAGTTGAGCTGACTAAGCGAGAGTTTGATCTCCTTCATTTTCTGCTCAAAAACAAAGGTATAGTCGTCTCTAGGGAAGAATTGTTAGAACGCGTATGGGGCTTTGACTTTTCAGGAGGAACTAACGCTGTAGATGTTTACGTGCGTTTTCTGCGCAGTAAAATTGATGAAGTTTTCAATATTAAACTAATTCATACGGTCAGAGGAGTTGGCTATGTCATCAGAAATGAAAAATAAAAACCCTTACAGCCCCATCAACCGTATTGGCGATAAAATCAAGTTTTCGATTGTTTGGAAGCTTAACTTCAAACTATTTTTTCGTCTGCTGAAAACTTTTTTAATCCTCGATCTCATGATCTGTCTGGTCTTTGTCTCTGGGCTGATTATTCGTGCGGAACAAACTGCAGCAGCAATAGCTCAAAAGTTAAATGACAAAGGGCTCTCTGCCGTAAATGAAAATTGGCTAGATCTGACTGAATACCATATTGCTCTGGAAACAGATGAAGGGAGGGGATTCCAAATCCCCTCCTACTTTCAACATCATCTTCCCCAACTAACAGCTTCAGGTATTAGAAGCATTAAGCTGACTAGTCTACAATCTAATTCTCCCTGGGAATTATTTAAGCATATTACCTACAACCTAACTATTAAAATCAATGGCCTTGACTACCGTATTACCTATCACCCACAAGCCACTCTTCATATTTTTATGTTCTTTGCTGCCATCATCTTACTTATAGAACTGCTAATGCTTTTCGGCAGCGTCCAGCCGGGTGCGAGGATAATCCGAAAAACCCTCCAGCCTATTCAAGAGCTGGCCGAGAAAGCCCAAAACTTCAGCGCTGACGGTGCCTTTTCACCTCAACAATTGCAAGCTTTAGCCGGTAAGTTAGAAAATATTAACGCTGCCAAGTTGGATACCAGAATTTCTGTAGGCGAAACTCAAAGAGAACTGCAAAGCTTGGCTGAAGCTATTAATGGGATGCTGGATCGCATTAATGAATCTTACCGTTCACAGGTGCGCTTTGTATCCGATGCCTCCCACGAGCTAAGGACACCCATTTCCGTCATACAAGGCTATGCTAATCTGCTAGATCGCTGGGGAAAAAATGATGAGAAAACGCTGCAGGAATGTATTGATGCCATTAAAGACGAGACTGCCAATATGAAGGCCTTAGTAGAACAGCTCTTGTTTTTGGCAAGGGGCGACAACAATACCATGACTTTGCAAATGGAGCGTTTTGACCTTGCTGATCTTGCTCAGGAAGTATTGCGGGAAACTGAAATGATTGACACCGGACACAAATATACTGCCCATATTAACACAGCTTTTGTTACTGCTGATAAAGGACTGATCAAACAAGCAACACGTATTCTGATTGATAACGCTATAAAATATACCCCTTCGGGAGGAAGTATAACCATCTCTGTTGCTGAAGCTGGTGACCATGCCCGGTTAATAGTGCAAGATGAAGGTATAGGTATTGCACCTGAAGATGTTTCTAAAATATTTGACCGTTTTTATCGTTCCGATGAATCCCGTGCCAGAGCTACCGGCGGTGCCGGCTTAGGCTTGTCCATTGCCAAGTGGATTACCGAACGGCATGGTGGGTACATGGAGGTTTTAAGCAGGGTTGATATCGGCACTAAAATTTCCATTATTCTTCCTGCAACGGCCAAAAATTAAACTTTTCATCCAAACAAAATAATTATGCATTTACGACAAATTGACCAAGCCCTGCCTAGAGATTGGTCAGCTACATTTTTTGTACTTATTAATTTCTTCTCCCTTATTAAGTTCTAATTGTTGTTGAAAGGTTTGGCGTTACTAATCCAGATGATTAAGAAAAACACCATACTTTAATCGTATTGTGTAATTTACATTGTTCCAATTTTTCATTAACCAAGCATTCATATAGTTTCATTTGGTTTTCTTCTTTTTTAAAATAGTTATAAGTGGTAAGCGCAATATCCTCAGTTTTTGTTAATTCTTCATGAACAAGACGGTCTAATTCTTGCTGTAGTTTTTTCATGTACTCTAGGTGGTATTCAAGATAGGTATCTAGATCAACTTCATTCGCTAAATCAATTAGATTACGATCCAGTTGGTATCCTATTGAATTTTCATCATTACTAACTCCCCACCTCCCTTGTATGCATGTTTTTACTGGGGACTGGCTTTGGCGACCCTTTTCTGCCCATTCCTCGACTATTTATTTACCGATTTGTTAGGTAAACGGCGGCGGTACTGCTTGGAGCGGGCATCTAGCGGAATGAGCGTTAAACGAACGTAGACAAAAAAGCGTTAAGCAGGGCAAGGGTTCACTTGCAGTTTACCCCAGGGTTTTTGCCCTGTAGCTTTTTTGGCAAGAGAGTAGCGAATGAGCGGCAGCCCGCAGAAAGCAGTACCTCAGCGACAAACGTAACGACACATCATTCTACGAATACTCAATATAATAATATTATGATTTATCATTATAGCCTCAAATACTTATTATTTCTGTGTTTTCATTACATGTGTCCACCGTAAAAAAAGTAAAGAAAGAATCATTGGTATTACTGCATAACCCGCATTTGCTTTACCACCTGTATGAAAAACATATATTGCTCCACAAATTGTTAATGCTGCAAAAATAATTGACAATAATCTTGTTACCCTCACCCTTACTCACTCCTGTTCATATAGATTATTATTAATTAATGAACAATATCTAGAACATGTACTGCCTCTCTTAGTATTGTTTACCAGATCTAGATAGAAAACTCTACAGCCAAATAGTACGTATCATAATCCCCTGTATCTTTAAACTCTAAGACGTCTTTAATAATGCGGTACTCACCCGGTTCCAGACTTCCGTATAACCATTCCCAGTCCACTTCCCATTCACTTACCTCGCCAGAAGGCAAATCATAACCAATATCATTAAACCCATAGTTACCGTCTATAGCCACAGGAATCTGATACCATCTTCCCTCAATTTTCTTCTCCAAGCGAAAATAATCTCCGTAGAGACAGTTCTTGTCTGAATTGTTCTCCATTACTATAGTCAAAGCAGTAGGAGATACTTCTCCGCTAATCTTCATGTTAACTCCGTCAAGGTTATTGATTGTATCATAAGGGGTGGTTTCTAAATAGACCCGGGAAGAAGACTCGTTTAAAGCACACCCTGACAAAAGCAGTAGACTTATCAGTAAACAGGTAAGTAAAGACTGAATTTTTCTCATGTTATCACCTCGTTTTGCCTATTAGACGAGTGCTTTAATGTATAGGTTCCTATTAACCTTCCCGCCTCCTTAAGAATAAGCTATTGTGGGTATATTTACTGAGGAGGCTATTATAATGAAACGTTTGCTTATAGACTTAAGCGCCCGCAGGCTAACATATTATGATGAACATGGTATAGCAAACAGCTATCCAATTGCCATAGGTAAGCCCTCAACACCAACTCCAGTTGGGCAGTACCAGGTGATCAACAAAATAATCCACCCTGGGGGTGGCCTTGGAAGCAGATGGATGGAGCTTAATATCCCTACTGATGGAGGCCCTTACGGAATCCATGGTACAAATAACCCTTCCTCTATTGGGTTGGCTGTATCTAATGGTTGCATCAGAATGTATAACCATGACATAGAAGCCATTTTTTCCCACATTCCTCTTTATACACCCGTTGAGATCGTGGCAAGTCAATGGCCAAGTAACCCCTATAACCCTACCGTTAATCCAAATCTGCTCTACCCGGGACAACAACTTGTTATCCCTGAATAAACAGAAGGCTGTTGCTTTCCTTTGCCCTTTTCAAGCAAGAACCTCAAAAAACGTGGGAAACCCCACGTTTTATTTGTTCTCTATAAATTGAGTTAATTCCATGTTAAATTTATCACGCTCATCATAAAATAAACCGTGTCCGCTGTATTCAAAGGTACAAGTTTAGAATTTTTTATACCTTGCCCTTTGTACTTCAACTAAGGGGAAAGGAACCACCTTATCATGAATACCGTGGAGAATTATAGTTGGAACATCTATTATCCTTTGGTTCTACCTCAATATAATGTCCCATCTTAGAACCTCCATAGGGTTTAATCCCTACCGGCAAAATATTCACCTAAGTAAAAACTGGTGACTAAATGGAAAAATTTAATGGCAAAGCTTTATATTTTTCACGCAACCTAAAAAGACCTTGTCAGGGCATTGACAGCTCCCTGGCAAGGTCTTCAAAACAACAAAAAACTATTTTTTTCTTAAATACATGATCATCCCTATAGCCATAATTACAGCAAAAATAATTAAATAATAGACTACAGCCATTTTGTGGGCATAGAAGGCCGCAATAACCATAAAGATGCAGCCACATAAAGCCAAAGTTGGCATGACATAGCGATTAAAAAAACTGAGAGATTTTCCGGTGGCCATCATTTTAATAAAAATGGGGATGTACATAGCATAGATAGTAACAATAGGAAGCTCCGAACTATCAAAGCTAAAGGGGCCAAACCAACTGGTAGGAACCAAATTGGCGCCATAAAAGTATAGAAGCCAAGCAGCCGTCACCAAAATCCCTAAGACAGAAGAATTGGTTGGCATATTAGTGCTCTCATCAATACCATCAAAAATTTTAGGCTTGGGACCTAAGCCCCTGGCTGCCAGAGAATAAAAACCCCTGGTACAGCTCATCATCAAACCATTTAACGTGCCTAGACAGGAAATAACAACAAAGACAAATAAAATTGTACCTCCAACATTGGAGAAAACGGTTGCAAAGGCAATTTTGGCTCCTGTTTCTCCACTTTCCATCATTACGCTGTTATCTACAGCACCAGCAAGTCCCGTATAGTATAAAATATAAATTAGGGCAATAAATAAGGTTCCAAAGGTAAGGGCTCTAGGCAAATTTTTCTTGGCATCTCGTAATTCAGCATTAATACTGGTTGCTAGGATCCATCCCTCGTAGGCGAAAACAGTAGCAACTAAAGCCGTAAAAAGCGGACTAGAACTGGTAGCTTCTGCAATGACACCACTAGTAAAGTTACTCATCAAAACACCACTTCTCAACCCAAAAATGGTTCCAAAAATGGCCATTAAACCAAGAGGAATAAGTTTAATAATGGTAGTTGAAACCTGAAACTTACCTGCAAGTTTGGGAGAGAGGGCGTTTAAAGCATAGATTCCAACAAGGTAAAAGCCAGCCAAAGCCATAGCTTCACCACCGACTATATCCCACCCTAACAACACACAGGTATACCTTGCAGAAACCCAAGCCAATACAGAGGTCATAGCTGGGGTATAAATAGTAGCTGCAAACCAGCCAACAAAATAACCGTATGTGTCCCCAAGCAGGGCTTCCGAGTAGTCAACTATGCCATTTACCTTTTCGTATCTGGTGGCCATTACTGCAAAAACATAAGCGCACACAATCATTATAGCCCCACCTATGATCCAAGCCAGAATACCCTGGGGAAGGTTACCGCCGGTAGCAACTAATACTTTCTCAGCTTTAAAGAATACACCGCTGCCGATTACAATACCGATAACCATAGCTATAGCAGTCAAAAGGCCATATTTTTTTTCTAACTTATTGTCCAATATTAACCCCCCTAACAAATAAAATATTTTGCTAACTTAAATAAATTTAACATAATATAATAAAAAAATAAACAAAATGTCACAAATTAGCAAAATATTCTCAGGGGACAAAAGCATTGTAAAAAAAATCCCCTCCAAGCAGGCAGTAATTAGTACTGCTTACTTGAAGGGACTGTTTTTGAAGTATTATGGCAAGAAAAAGAACTCTTCCAATGGATGAAGTCTGTTATACTCACACCTTGCTATTCTTTTACCAACTTCAGCCATTTGGTTATAAAGCTTGGAGTTTTTGGTCTGAAGTTTCCCTAAAGCAACTTTAAATTCTTCTTCCATATTTAGCCGCTTGTAAACTAGAGCCAGGTCATATAACACCTGCCAGTATGTCTCGGAGGAAAAAACTCCATTATCCTCTTCGTAGCGACTGATAAGATATTCAAAATCTTCTTTTGCTGTAGCTGTACGGTGAAAAAAGGCCTCTGGCAACCTAAAAGCTAGGTATCCTCTTAAAAAACGAAGCTCAATATTCTCCGGCTCACTTTCCAAGGCTTTATTTAAAATTTTCATCCCTTTGAACAAATTAGGAAACATTGAGCCCATATCATTAGATTCCATGCCCATCCTGATCAGACAATCAGCATAATAAGCTGCTATAGTGTTGTCTTCTGGAATAGTCTCGTGAGCTTCTCTCAAAAAGTTAAACGCTTTTAAACGATCCTGCGGGCTTCCGGTTCTTACCTTGGCGTAAATCTTTTTACCTTCATTGACCAGTGTTTCCCTTTCCTCCGCCGAAACCTTTGGTTCTTCCTCCCCTGCTTCCTGTTGAGAAGAACTTGCCGGAACGTTTTGCAAAAAAGCGTTTAGCTGTTCCCTTATATTTGGTGGAAGGTTAGCCAAAAAATTAGGTGGAATATTGGCTAAAATTTCGGCAGGGATCTTAGAAAGTTGACCTGCCGGACCAGAAAGTTCTTTAGAGGTCCCTTCCTTCTTTACCTCCTTTTTAACAGTTGAATCCTGCAGAGCTACTTTACCGCCACTTATACTTTGCCTCTTTCCCAGTACTTTTTTACTTTCCTCATTTCGACCTACGTTTTTGTAAGCTTGGCTTAGGTTATCTAACAACTGTAAATAGAAATCTTGAGAGAAAACTGAATTGTTTTGTTCGTATCTCTTAATCAAATAATTAAAATCTTCTACTGCTGTAGAATTACGACGAAACATGGTTTCCGGAAGCCTAAAGCAAACATTCCCCCTTAGAATCCTGGCCTGGATAACGTCCGGGGCATTACTTACTACCCCATCAAGAATGCTCAAGCCTTTTTTTACATCTTTCATGCGCCTTATTGGATCAGAACCGTCCCTAGCCATTAAAGTAACTGCACTTCCATAGTAGGCGTTGACTACCGGATCTTCCGGGTTGGCCCTACTTAATTTCTTTAGTAGAGCATGAGCTTTAATTACAGCCTCCTTATCGTTTTCCAGAGCACCTTTATCATGAAGTTTGATAGCTTCCTGTAACAACCCCCCTTTCCCTTCTTGATCTGTTGTTGCTTTGCTGCTTACTTTTGGAGATTCAAACTCTTCCCTTTTAACTTCTTGTTTAACTCCTTCTTTAACCTCTTGCTTAACCTCCTGATTTAGCTCAATCCTAATACCCATTTTTGGTGTCCTAGCGTATTTGACGCCGGGCACAAAAATATTGCTGTAATAGGCCATTTCCTAATTACCTCCATTGTTAACAAAATATACAGACAGGCAAAACCAGGCCTTAACCTCACTTTTTACTTGTATTTTATGAAGAAATAAGCTTTTTGCTCTTGATATTTTGCATTTTTTCAACAAAAAAAATAATTTCCCTCCCTTAAGGTCAGATTGTGTAACTTTATCTGTTTTTAAGGAATAAATTGTTATCAACAGGCTAACCATGGCAAATTTGTTGTGCAAATTATTTTTGCCTCAAGGAGGAAAAAACAAATGGCTTCTCATTTTGAAGAACGTCTTAAGGGGGTAGAATTACCACCTGTAATTAAACGCTATTTTTCTGATGGCCAATCTCCTGACAGCATGTCTTCTGAGCAATTGGCCGGCTTCCAATTGGAAGCAGTACAGGAACTTGCTAAGCGAGCTTATGATAAATCGTCTTTCTATCACAACAAGATGGTTGAAAAAAAGGTCTTGCCAGAAGATATTAAAGGTCTGGCCGATTTGCCTAAACTACCTTTTTTAACCAAGGAGGATTTACGTCAAGATCCTTGGGCAACCCTTGCTTGTAGTAAAAGTGAGATTAGTTTTATCCATGCTTCATCGGGCACAACAGGAGGCAAAGCCATCTACAGCATGTTTAGCTGGCCGGACTACTATCTTCAGCACGTCATCATTTATCCCAAACTAATACCTGTAGAGCCTGGTGATATATGTTTTATTGCACTCCCCTATGAAATGAGCTCTGCCGGTCTAGCTTTCCATTATAAATTTATGATCGGCTATCGGGCTACAGTAGTACCTGCAGGCAAAGGTGGTGCCTACTCCACTCCGGAAAAGGCTATTCGCCTCATCCGCAAGTTACAGCCAACAATTATCGTTACATCTCCTTCCTATGCCATGATTCTGGCAGAAGAAGCAGCCCAAGAATCCTTTGACTTAAAGAGTCTGCCTCTGAAAAAGATTTGGCTTACTGGGGAAGGCTGCTCTAAAGCTTTTAGACAAAGGGTTGAAAAAATTTGGAGGACTACTGCTAATTTCAGCTACGGTTCTATGGAATGCAGCGGTATAGCCAACGAATGTGATGCCCATGATGGCTACCATATTTCTGAGGCCCACGCTCTGGTAGAAATAATTGACCCCGAGACAAGCGAGCCTTTACCTCCAGGGGAAGTAGGTGAAGTTGTAGTTACCTCTTTACTAAGGTATGACACACCTATTATCCGTTATCGTACCCAGGATTTAGGCAGTATTGATTCCAAGCCCTGTTCCTGTGGCTTACATCTAAAAAAGCTGCGGCTGTGGGGACGCAAAGTCGACCAAATCATCGTTCAGGATAAATCCTTCTCGCCCTTTTATTTGGAAAACATCTTAATGGAGTTTCCTGAAGTGGGGAACTGGTATCAATTTGTGATTTCAGATAATGGTGAGCATTTAATAGTAAAAGTAGAACCGGCAGAAAATACCCGCCCAAATTCAGAACTAACCCGTGTTTTAAGCCAAAAATTGACTGAGTCAAGTGGCGTGCCTTGTCTAATAGAATTTGTGGATCATATTCCGCGGACTATGACTAAAGCCATCCGCGTTATTCGTCAAGATAAAAAGGAGTGAACACGATGGAATTTCTTTTTAAGCAGCATCTGAAAGATACTGTGCAAAAACCTTTACTTGAACGTTTCGCTCACTTAGCTGACGCTGAGCCTAGCCTGGATTCTTTGGCCGCGTTTCAGGAAGAAGCCTTAAAAGAAATGGTGGCTTACGCCTATGAGCATAGTCCTTTTTACCATGAAAAGATGTCTCAGGCTGGGATTAAGCCGGAGGATATTCAAAGCTTAGCTGATTTGGCTAAAATGCCGTTCACTATCAAAGATGAGCTTAGAGGCGATCCCTGGAAACTTCTTGCTTGCGATAAAAAGGACATCAGTATCGTAAGTGTTTCGACGGGAACTACCGGAGGAGAGGAAATATATATCATGTACTCCTGGGGTGACCACTATCTTACCGATTCTCCTGGACATCCCAAGCTATTCAATCTAAAATCCGGCGATATCTGTATTAATGCTCTGCCTTATGAAATGAGTTCAGCCGGTATGTCTTTTCATAAAGTATTCTCTGAAGTACAGCAAGCTACGGTAGTTAACGTTGGCAAAGGTGGTGCCTACTCAACTCCGGAAAAAATAGTTCAGGTTATGGCAGATCTTCAACCCACAGCATTCATTACCAGCCCCTCTTACGCCATTACGCTGGCTGAAAAAGCAGCTGAAGCTTCCATTGATATAAAAGGTATGCCCATCAGGAAAATGTGGCTGACAGGGGAAGGCTGTTCAGATGCTTTTCGGAAAAGGGTAGAAAAAATCTGGGATACTAGGGCCAATTTCCACTATGGCTCTTTAGAATGCGGTGTCCTTGGTATGGAATGTGATGACCATGCCGGTTACCATATTCCGCTAGGCTTGGTTATTTTAGAGGTTGTCGACCCAAAAACAGGTGAAGTTCTGGAGCCAGGTGAAATCGGGGAAATCGTGGCAACTTGTCTCTTGCGTTTCAACACCCCCTTAATACGCTATCGAACACAGGATTTAGGCTATATTGACCCGGAGCCTTGTAGCTGCGGTTTGCCTTTCCCACGCTTTTTCTTACGGGGACGATTAGTTGATCACTTGACCATCTGTGGGGTTAATTTTTCACCCTTCTATTTAGAAGAATTTTTAATGCGTCAACCTGAGGTAGGCAACTGGTATCAATTTGTGATTAAAAAAAGAAACAACGAACAGCTAAAAATTCGGGCCGAGCTTGCCCAAGGTGTGGAACCTACTCCCCAACTAGCTGACAAACTGGCCAGTAAAATGGAATTTGCCACCGGTGTTCCCTGTGAGTTTGAATTTGTTACTAAACTTGCCCGGCCGGGTGTTAAGACTGTCCGGGTAGTCCAGGAAGAAGGTGAGTAAAAGATGATTATTGATGCCCATGGTCATATCTCTAATGCCTCCTACGGAAGTACTGAGCAGTACCTCGAGATACATGAGAAGGCAGGCATCAGCCACGGGGTAGTAGTTCCCGGCGGTACTGTAGATGTTAGAAGAATGTCTGATTATATTTCAGGTAAGATTAAGCCGGACAATTTAGTACCTAACAATGATTACGTAGCTCACTCTTGTGAGACTTATAAAGGCAGAATCACCGGCTTTGCCATGATTGATCCCCACGCCGATGATGCTCTCGGGGATTTGGAGCAGCGCTTTAAAACAGGTTTTAGGGGGCTTAAGCTTTCTCCCATGACTCACCAATTTTCTTTTGCCAGCCGAGCAGTAGCAGAGTTGGTAAGCCTATGTGGTGACTTTAACTACCCCGTCTACTCTCATGTTGTATATAACCCTGGGCCTTCCACTTCAAAGTATATTGCTTTAGCTAAGCAATTCCCCAAGACCAATTTCATCCTTGGCCACATGGGTTTCGGTCCTGCAGATCAGGAAGGTTTGGAAGCTGCGGTACACATGGATAACTTTTTCTTAGAAACTTCCAGCGGTAGCTTCCTCCATATTAAAGAATCGGTTAAAAAAGCCGGAGCTTCTAAAATTATTTTTGGTTCTGAATATCCCCTTTCCCATCCTCAGGTAGAATTAACCAAAATCATGCTCCTCCAAATCACCGATGATGAGCGGGATAAAATTTTAGGGTTAAATATTAAAAACCTTTTAAGATTAAGTTTTCCTAATAATTAAAGTAAAGGAGTTCAAAACAAAATGATGCAAAAAAGAAAAATTATTTTTATGACGACCCTTCTCCTAGTCTTTTTAGTCCTAGGAGCCTGGGGATGTAACAATCAAAATTCCCAAGAGCAAGAACCACCTGTTCAAAATGAAAAACCCGAACAACCACCAATAAAAAAGGATAAGGTAATCCTGCAATTTAACTGGCTACCTACTGAATATCCTGTAACCTATGTATCCTTAGAAAAGGGTTTTTGGGCAGAACAAAACTTAGATGTAGAAATTATCAGAGGCTATGGTTCGGCTGATACGGCTGCCAAAATAGCAACTAAAAAGGCAGAATTTGGCATGATTGACATGGGTACACTTGTACTTTCCAAAACAAATGAAAACCTCAAGATTAAAGCAGTTGCTAACTACCACACTTACCATCCAGCGGGAGTAATTGTCAGGGCTGATAGCGGAATCAACAGTCCCAAAGATTTAGAAGGTAAGAAAATCGTAACTACGGCTTCTTCAGCTTACCGTTTCTTCTGGCCGGCCTACTGCAAGGCTCAGGGTATAGATGAAAGCAAAGTTGAATTGCTGCTGGTTGACCCTGTTCTCCAAGAGCCAACCTTTGTAAGAGGTGAAGCAGATGGTTGGCTTTCTGATAATCAAAATATTACTGTCCTTAGGAGTCTTGGCATAGAGGGCAAGTTCTTCCCTTATAAAAGCGACGGCAAGCTTGATCGATACGGTGATTCTATTATAGTTCATGAAGACCTGCTAGTAGAAAACCCGGATCTGGTTCGCCGCTTTGTAGCCGGATTTGTAAAAGGGATTAAATATGCGGTTGATAATCCGGAGGAAGCAGTTGCGATCTGGAAAAAGCATGTTCCGGAAATTGACCAGGAGCTATTTCTTAAGATATGGAAAGATGACATTGCTGCTAGTGTCATGATAAGTGACGAGTCTCGTGCCCATGGTATTGGTTGGATGTCTGAGGATAAAGTTAGAAAAACCATAGAATCAGTAATAGATGCTTATAACTTAGAGCACTCTATTGCACCTGAAGAGGTTTATACTACCGAATTCCTACCGGAGGAACCTGTCTACCCCTAAAACCTAATCTGAACCATGGCGACTGGAGTGATGTTTATGACCCCGCTGCTTTCCCTCAAAGGGGTAGAGAAAATTTATACAACGGAATCTCAAGAAGAAATTACTGCTCTTTCCAATATAAATTTAGAAATTAAGTCTGGTGAATTTATTGCAATTGTAGGCCCCAGCGGCTGTGGGAAAACAACTTTGCTTAAACTTCTTTCCGGCGTTCTTTCACCTAGCAAGGGGGAAATCTACTTTGCAGGAGATACTCTGGGGACTTCCCACCGCAAGCTTTTGGGTATGGTCTTTCAGCAGCCGGCCTTACTGCCTTGGCGTAATGTGCTTAGCAATATTCTTTTACCTTGCGAACTCCGAGGCCAGGATATGAAAACTGCTACCGCAGAAGCTTTAGAACTTCTAAAGCTGGTTGGTCTGGAAGGGTTTGCCTACAGAAAACCTCATGAACTTTCCTATGGTATGCAGCAACGGGTATCTATCTGTCGAGCGCTGATCTCTAATCCTAGTTTACTACTCCTGGATGAGCCTTTTGCCTCCTTAGACACCTTTACCAGATTTGAATTAACACGCTTACTCCTTGAGATTTGGAGCCTAAAAAAACAAACTGTACTTTTTGTAACCCACAGTATTCA
>DUOV01000220.1 GCA_012838615.1 Clostridia bacterium
AATTCAACTGCATTAAATGCATTTAGTCCCCAACCGTCAGCGCCGATTTTCTCTGCAAATTGGGGAGTTACCGGACCACCACCAACTATATAAAAGTATTTCTCTCTTAAACCAGCATCTCGCAAATACTTTTCTATATCCTCTAAATAGGGCATCGAAGTAGTAAGCAAAGTTGAGCAAGCTATTATGTCTGCATCAACTTCTTTTGCTTTTTCAATAAATTCTTTTAATGGCACATCTACCCCTAAATCGAAAACTTCAAAACCATTAACCCCTAACAGGGCAGCTACTAAATTTTTCCCAATATCGTGAACATCACCCTTAGCCTGACCGATAACCACTCTGCCAAGTTTGTTGTTACTAATTTCTTCAGCACTCATGTTGCTAAAAATTACATTTACTACCGCTTTCATAGTATCTCCAGCTACAACCAACTCAGGCAGAAAAGCTTCTCCGCTTTCATATCGTTCATTTACAATATCCATTCCTGCGGAACCACCCTTTTCTAAAATCTCAAACGGTGGTATACCTTCATTTAGCGCTTGTTCAACAAGTTTTAAAGCTTCATCTTCGTCCCCATCTGCTATGGCCAAACTTAAGCGATTTAATAAGTCACTCATTGGACATACCTCCCTTTTTATTTAATTTATATTTTCATATAACAAGAAAAAAAGCCTTTGACTAAATATACAAATTATTCCCAAAACTTATTGTCTATTTTTAACCTGATTTATTAATTCATGCAAAAAGAAGAATTAGTTATTATCACACCTGTCAGAAAGTAAAATACTGCTTCAACCCAAAAGGTTTAAAGCAGTATAACTGAAATATTTTTCATTGAAATCTTATCTTGTTAACAAAAAACGATTTACTTCCTTCTTCCCGCCAACTCGGCAGCTATAGCACTTAGGCTAACCTTCTGTTCTACTAAAAGCACAAGTAAATGGTAAAGCAGATCAGAAACTTCATAGGTCAGTTCTTCTGCACTTTCATTTTTAGCTGCAATTATAACTTCTGAAGTTTCTTCGCCAACCTTCTTAAGGATCTTATCTAAGCCTTTCTCAAATAAATACGTGGTATAAGATCCTTCCGGACGCTCTTTTTGCCGTTCCTGGATTAAGCCATAAAGGCCTTCCAGAAGTGAGCCTAAATCTGTTTGACTAAAAGAAGGTTGTTCTAGTGTCTTTTTACCCCTACCTTCTTTTAATAATTCATAATGAAAGCAAGATTCTACCCCTTCATGACAGGCTATGCCACCAATTTGGTCTACAAGCATTAATAGAGTATCCTGATCACAGTCATAATAGATTTTTTTGATCTTTTGAATATGTCCTGAAGTAGCACCTTTGTGCCACAGCTCTTGTCTTTTGCGGCTAAAGAACCAGGTTTCTCCTGTTTCTAAAGATTTTTGTAAAGACTCCTTATTCATATAAGCTAGCATTAAAACTCTACCGGTACTGGTATCTTGAATAATAGCAGAGATAAGTCCATCCTCATTAAAAACTAGTTCATCTATATTTTTTATTTCTTTCATTGTTTTACTAGCACCCCGTTTAGGGCCAAGTAGGATTTCACCTCGCCTATGGTATATTGCCCGTAATGGAAGATAGAAGCAGCAAGCACAGCATCTGCTTTCCCCTCCGTCAAAACTTCCAGCATATGTTCCAAAGTGCCCGCTCCTCCTGAAGCGATGACCGGTATGTTGACTACCGAACTTACGGCCTTTGTCAATTCTATGTCATATCCGTCTTTGGTTCCGTCTTTGTCCATGCTGGTTAAGAGGATCTCCCCCGCTCCACGTTTTTCGGCTTCTTTAGCCCACTCCAGTACATCCAGCCCAGTTGGGGTTCTTCCACCGTGGACATATGCTTCCCAGGTTCCATCTCCCTTGGATTTAGCATCGATAGCCACTACAATACATTTTGTTCCGAATTCTTGTGCCCCATCGTTTATTAGTTGGGGATTATGGACAGCTGGGGTACAAAAAGATACCTTATTGGCTCCTGCTGAAAGTATCTTCCTAATATCCTCAATAGTACGTATTCCGCCTCCTACTGTAAAGGGAATAGAAATTTGTTCTGCAGTACGCCGGACCATATCCAGCATGGTTTCACGTCCTTCAACGGAAGCGGTAATATCCAGAAATATCAGTTCATCGGCCCCGGCTTTATCGTAAGCTCTAGCTAAGGCCACAGGATCTCCAGCATCTTGAATATCAACAAAGTTCACACCTTTTACTACTCTACCCTTATTTACATCTAGGCAAGGAATAATTCTTTTAGTTAACAAGGTTTAACCCTCCCTTAGCTAAAGCCAAAGCATCTTCCAGTTGGAAATTTCCTACATAGAGAGCTTTGCCGACAATAACTCCTTCTACACCAAGTTCTTTAAGTGGTAAAAGGTTTTTAATATCCTGGAGAGACGAAACACCACCGGAAGCTATAATTTTAAGACCTGATTTCTCTGCTAACTCTTTTGTGCTTTTAATATTAGGTCCTTGCAAAGTTCCATCAAGGCTGGTATCTGTAAATATAACTCTCTTAATACCTAATTCCTTCATCTCAAAGGCTAATTCCAAGAAATTTTTGGTCGATTCTTTTTTCCAACCCTCAATAGCTACTAAACCGTCTTTTGCATCAATACCAAGAACTATTTGTTCATCAAATTTAGCGCAAGCTTTTTTCACTAAGCTAGGATCAGTTACGGCCGAAGTCCCTAAAATCACCCTAGCAACTCCTTCTCCTAACAATTCTTCAATAGTTTCCAGGTTACGAATTCCTCCACCTACTTGCACAGGAATATCCAGGCTGCTAACTATTTGGGAAATCACTTTTCGGTTCTGTGGGGAACCGGCAAAAGCTCCGTTCAAATCGACTAAATGTAAGTATTCAGCACCTTTTTCCTGCCACTTTAAGGCCATTTCTACCGGGTTATCGCTAAAAACTGTAGCCTCATTCATTTTCCCTTTATACAGTCTTACACACTTACCATCCTTCAAGTCTATTGCCGGAAAAATTATCATGCTTCCACCAACTTCCTATAATTACGTAATATCTTAAGACCTGCTTGATACTCTTTTCCAGATGAAACTGTATCCTAAAAACCTAATTATAATATGCCTTTAGTACTAGGAATACCGCGACAGTACTTATCTAAAGCTGTCGCAGCCCGCAAGACTCTGCCTAAACCTTTGAAAACCGCTTCAATTATGTGGTGGGTGTTCTGACCGGCCAGGAGTTTTATATGGAGGGTTAGCCCAGCATTAGTTGCCAGGGCTCTGACAAATTCCTCCGTTAACTCTGTATCAAAATTACCTACCTTCGATGAAGGTAGGGGAACATCATAGCTTAAAAAAGGCCTTCCACTCATGTCGACTACCAGCATAACTAAAGCTTCGTCCATTGGTAAAATTATATGTCCATAACGGTTAATTCC
>DUOV01000221.1 GCA_012838615.1 Clostridia bacterium
GCTTCCCGGACCTTGGCATCAATTTCTCTCTTGGGAATTTTTCTTAATTTAAGTCCAAAGGCCATATTTTCATAGACAGTCATATGGGGGTAAAGAGCATAATTTTGGAAAACCATGGCAATGTCCCGATCTTTAGGTGGAACATCGTTAACCAGCCTATCTCCGATATAGATTTCCCCTTTAGAGATGTCTTCCAAACCAGCTATCATCCGTAAAGTAGTTGATTTACCACACCCGGAAGGACCTACTAAGACAATAAACTCCTTATCTGCAATTTCTAAATTAAAATCATTGACAGCAACAACGTTGTTAGGATAGATCTTATAAACATCTTTTAATGTTACCTTGGCCATATGCCAACCTCCTTTAAATCTATTGTAGATAAAAAGGAGAGGAAGTATAAGTGGCAAATATGACAAAAATTTTTGTTACTTTGCAAAAAATAAAATATTTACAATATTTTATTTTGAAGGCAGGAATTTCTGCCGATACGTTTAATACTTAAATTAAGTAACAAAGTTTGGAGGAAATTAATATGCCTTTTGGATATAATGGAAGAATTCTACGAGTGAATTTAACCAACCAAACTTTTGAAGTTGAAGAACCTGATGAAATATTTTACCGTACATATTTTGGGGGACGTAATTTTATTGCTTACTATTTGCTGAATGAGTTAAAACCATCTATTGATCCTTTAGAGCCAGATAATAAATTAATTTTTGCTACCGGTGTGTTAACCGGAGCACCTACCGGTGGTACTGGTAGAAATAGTGTTGGGGCCAAATCTCCTTTAACTGGACTGTATGGAGAGGCTGAAGCCGGAGGGTTTTTTGGCTCTGAACTCAAAAAAGCTGGTTTTGATGCGCTAATCATCGAGGGTAAAGCAGTTAAACCTGTGTACCTCTGGATCAAAGATGGTCAGGTTGAGTTTAAAGATGCAACTCATTTATGGGGTAAAAAGGTAGCTTGTGCCGACAAACAAATCAAGGCTGAATTAAATGATAAGTTAATTCGAACTGCTCTTATTGGACCCGGCGGGGAAAAACTCGTTCGTTTTGCCTGTATTTTAAATGATATTGTCCACGCTTATGGCAGAACCGGCATGGGCGCAGTTATGGGGTCAAAAAATTTAAAGGGTGTTGCTGTTAGAGGCAGAGGGAAAGTAGAATATGCTAATAGACAAAAACTGGCAGCAATAGCCAAATGGCTTATAGATAATGTGGATAGTTACTGCGGATGGGCTAAATTTGCAGGTACTCCTGGCAGCCTCTTGGGTCATAACGCTGCCGGAGGGTTGCCTACTCGCAATTACTCCAGCGGCTACTTTGAAAAGGCTGAGGAAATTTCAGGAGAAAAAATGCATGCTACGATTTTAGTAGGCAGAGATACTTGCTTTGCCTGCCCTGTCAGGTGCAAACAGGTGGTAGAGGTTAAAGAACCTTATCAAGTTGACAGAATTTATGGTGGGCCTGAGTATGAAACACTAGCCGCCTTTGGTTCCTTATGTGGGGTAAGTGATTTAAAAGCCATAGCTAAAGCTAATGAGTTATGCAACGCCAATTCTTTGGATACTATCTCTGCTGGTGCTGCTGTAGCATTCGCTATGGATTGTTTTGAACATGGGATAATCACTACTGCTGATACTGAGGGATTGGATTTAAAATTTGGTAATGCCGGAGCAATGCTGGAGCTGGTTCAACAAATTACAGATCGGCAAGGTTTAGGCGCTATATTAGCTGAAGGGGTTGAAAAAGCTGCCCAGACCTTTGGTAAAGGTGCTGAAAAACTGGCTGTTCATGTTAAAGGTCAGCCCCTTCCTTTCCACGATGGACGACTTAAGCAGGGTACTGGCCTGGGATATGCTTTATCGCCCACAGGGGCTGATCACAATCATAATATGTTGGATGATTTTTATGCTCCAGGCGGCTTTGGCATGGGTGAAATGACTGCTTTAGGCATTCTAGAGCCTTTGGCCACCAATTGCCTAGATCATCGAAAAGTAAGAATGTACACTTATCACACTATGTGGAAAAGCTTACTTAATTGCTTTGGGCTTTGCATGTTTATGCCTTACTCTTACCAGCAGCAGGCAGAGCTTGTCCAAGCTGTTACAGGTTGGAATACTTCAACATGGGAGCTCGCCAAGGTAGGAGAGAGAAGTATTAACTTGACGCGAATTTTTAACCTGCGAGAAGGTATGACAGCTAAAGACGATACTTTGCCACCCAGGCTGTTTGAAGTTCCGATTGGTGATAAAGGTTATGTAGTCGAACCAGAGCAGTTACAGCTAGCTATTAAAACATATTATGCCATGATGGGCTGGGATGAGGAGGGCCGACCTACTTTAGCTAAGCTACAAGAACTTGGAATTGAATGGGCTGGGGATTTCCTGTGATTCAAGTGCTAGTAAAGTTTCATGCTCAAGTAGCCACGAAGATGAAAAAGGGTGAAGTATTATTGGATTTTAGTAAAAATACAACCTGGTCCCAGCTCTTTAAGACGTTAGAAGAGGAATTTGGTTTTGAATTTAGTCAAAATGTTTTTACCCTAGTTAACGGAAAAAGTATTTGGTCATACCAAAGTAATGAAGAACTAATAGATACAGCAAAGGTCATAATTGAAGTTTTTCCAGCTCCGGTTGGAGGTTGAAGGAGGCAACAGAAATGGCGTTTGAGTTATCGGAAAATGGCAATCAAATAAAAGTAACAGCAGGAAGCCTGATTATCCAGATTACTAACAACCCTTTTCTAATTAATTTTAGCGATAAGCAAGGTAATTTATTAACCTCCTTATGTGATATAGCCCTAAAAGCTAAAGAAAAGAGTTTTTCCAACTATAGAGTGCAATCTTTTAAAAGCCAATTGCACTTAAAGGACAGATTAGTTCTAAATCTTATAACCGAAAGCTTAAAAGAGATACAATTAACAATTTTTCAAGTGACTGAAGAGGTTGTAGGTTTTGAATTAAAGGGCTGGAAGGGCTTGACTAATATCAAAGCTAGCTGGACTTTAGATTCTCAGGATCACTTTTACGGCTTTGGTGAACGATTTGATGCCTTGGATCAAAAAGGCAAGGAAGTTGAGCTATGGGTTGAAAATGGAGCTTACGGCGGCAAGACCTACAAGCCTATACCATTTTTCATGACTCCCAGAGGTTACGGCTTAATGCTTAACATTAACCACCGGGCTCTGTGCCAGATGGGCCGACCGGGTAGTGAAGATTTTTATTCCATAATCAGCTGCGACAAAGATTTGGAGTTTTACTTTATTTATGGGCCAAAGATGAAAGATATTCTCTCTCGTTATCTTGATTTGGTTGGTAAGCCAAATTTGCCGGAAGATTGGGTGTTTGGTGTATGGAAGTCCCGAGATTGGTCAGTAGAGAACCAGGTTACCGTCTATGAAGATTTAGAAATCCAAAGAGAATTGAAAATTCCTTGTACTGTTAAGTTGATTGATGCAGGCTGGGAAACCGAATACCATAGTTTTGTTTTTGATCCTGTTAAGTATCCGGCACCGGAAAAAATGTTTGAAGATGCTAAAAGACTGGGCTATAAAATTATTCTCTGGGTATCTCCCTGGATGATGGAAGGAACTGAATCTTTTGCTCAGGCTGAATCTAAAGGGTATTTACTAAAAGGGCCGGACGGAAATACTTACGTGACACGCCTAGGCAATGATCCGGGTCTTAAAGGTGGGATAATAGACTTTACCAATCCGGAAGCTAAGGCTTGGTGGCAACATAACCTCATTCGTTTAATGGATATGGGAGCTGCCGGCTTCAAAACAGATTTTGGCGAACAAGTGCCGGAAGATGCCGTATTTTACAATGGGCAAACAGGTAAAGAAATGCACAATTTATATCCTAAATTATATAACGAAATAACTTGGGAAGTTGTTGGACCAAGAAGAGGTTTTTTACTTGCTCGTTCAGCCTGGCATGGTTCCCAAGCTTTTCCCGGAATTTGGGCTGGTGACCAAACTCCTGACTTTTGTCCCTGGAGTGGTATGCCTAGTGTTATAAGAGCAGGACTTTCGGCAGGAATGTCTGGTTTTCCTTATTGGACTAGTGATATTGGTGGCTATTTTGGCCCTCCCGCTAAAAAGGTTTTTATTCGTTGGGCTCAGTATGGCGCCTTTTCACCGATGATGCAGGTTCATGGCATGGGTGAACATGACCCCTGGAAGTTTGACGCCGAGACTTTACATATTTATAGGGGGTATGCTGAATTACATACCAGGCTTGTTCCTTACATATACAACAGCGCAGTTTATGCCGCCCAGACAGGATGTCCTATTATGCGAGCTCTTGCCTTAGAATATCAGGATGATCCTAAGGTTTATGCTTTGGAGACGGCCTCCTATGAGTATATGTTTGGGGACTCTATGCTTGTTGCGCCGGTCTTTTTCGGGGGTAAGATCAGAGAAGTCTACCTACCAGAAGGAAAGTGGATTGACTGGTGGACCGGTAAAGAGTATCAAGGACCTCAAATACTTAATTACGAGGCAGCTTTAAATGTGATTCCTGTCTTTATTAAAAAGGGCAGTATTATTCCTCTGTTAACACCTGGAGTCGAAACTTTACTTTCGGTGACAACCAGGGGAACTGTTGGGAAAAGTCATGAATTAGAACTGGAAGTATACCCAGAAAAAGAGAGTATTTTAAAAACCCATGACGGGCAAGAGTTTAAAGTATTAGCTCATGAAACAGGTTATAGGATTGAGTTTAAAAATGTTAAGGCCAAGCGTTTAACCATAAAAATCATGGGCGTATCAGGACTAGAACCAGAAATAGCAGAAGATTGTGAAGTTATAGCTTCAGCCCATGCTATACCGGCTGCTGCTGGCATCGCACGCAAAGCTTATGAGCAGCAGGGTACTCAGTTTGTTATCATTCTCCAAAGCAGGGCAGGCTCTTTAAGTGTACGGAAAAGTTAAGGAGGAGAGGCTTATATGCCGTTAGTAAGTACAAAAAAGATTTTGGAAGATGCCAGGCAAGGTGGATATGGTATTGGTGCCTTTAATGTTTACAACTTAGAAACAGTTCAGGGAGTTATAAAGGCTGCTGAAAAAGCTAACCTCCCGGCTATTATTCAGGCTTGGGCTGGCATATTTAGGTTTGGTTCCGTTACCATGGAAACTTTAAGTGCCATAGTTCATGCTGAAGCCCAAAAAGCAAATGTACCGATAGCTTTTCACTTAGATCACGGGGAAAGTTTTGCTGAAATAATGAGAGCTATTCGAGCCGGATTTGGTTCAGTAATGATAGATGCCTCTACCAAAAGCTTGGAAGAAAATATTAAACTTACTCGAAAAGTGGTGGAAGCCGCCCACTCGGTAGGAGTTGAGGTAGAAGCTGAGTTAGGTCATGTTGGAATCTGTAAAAACAGTAAAGAAGAAGGAACCGCTAACACCTGGCTGACGGATCCGGGGGAGGCAGCTTATTTTGTAGAAGAAACGGGAGTTGATTTTTTAGCCGTCGCCATAGGTACCCTCCATGGGTTTTATCAGGCAGAACCCAAGTTGGATATACCTCGCCTTAAACAAATTGCTCAGGCTGTAAATGTACCTTTAGTTTTACACGGTTCTTCCTATACTCCGCCAGAACAGATTAAGGAAGCAATAAAAGGTGGTATTAATAAAATCAATGTTGCTACAGAGTTAAATGTAGAATTTGTACAGGGCATTAAAGAGGCTCTGAAGGAAGATTGGGAGACCCCTTATCCAAATAACTTGACTGATATGGGACGGGAATATTACTCCAAGGCAGTGGAAGATAAGATTAAGCTTTTTGCTCTGAACAGGTAATATCTTCGACTTAAGGAGTGAAGTTTTGTGGTACTGGATGTTATTGGCTTTGGCAAACCCTGTGTCGATCTTATAGTAAAGGTTGAACATCTGCCAAAGGATGATGAGTCTCTGCCTATGCAAGACTATACCTTACAGGGTGGGGGAAAGGTTGCAACGGCTCTTGTTACTGCCGCCAGGTTAGGTTGTAAAGCAGGGTTTATAGGTAAAGTTGGCGGTGACAGCTTTGGCGACTTTATTATTCAGGACTTTATAAAACATGGGATAGATGTGAGTCAGCTTACCCGGGAAGAAGGGAAAACCTCTCCTTTTTCGGTGGTAATAAGTAACACAGCCGGACAAGGAAGAAGTATTATTTGGGAAAAGGGTACAGTTACAGCTACAACTTGGGAAGAGATAGATAAAGCCTACCTTAAGGAAACTATGTATGTGCACCTGGCTGGTTCTAGTGAATTAGAGCAAAATATTGCTAGAACAGCTAAAAGAAATGGAAGCAGAGTAGTTTATGATGCAGATTTTTACGAACCAACAGTAGAAGAAATACTACCCTGGATTGATGTGCTCATCTCTTCGCAGGAATTTGCCGATGCCTATGCCAGAACCCAGCTTAGTACAGTTCGGGATTACCTGAAAGTAGCCAAGGACTTAAGTAAATATGGTCCGGAAATAGTAGTTATTACTTTAGGTAAAAAAGGCGCAGTAGGATTTAATCAGGGCAAAACTTTATATCAAGAAGCTTTTAAAGTGCCTGTTGTAGATACTACAGGGGCCGGAGATGTTTTTCATGGCGCTTTTATTGTAGGACTTTGGCAAAAGTTAAGCGTGGAAGACTGCCTGAAGTTTTCTTCAGCCGTAGCAGCTTTAAAAACCATGGCCATAGGTGGCAGGGCAGGGATTCCTACGCTGTCAGACGTTAATAATTTTTTAAGGACTGGTCAACCGGTAGTTAAAGATATGCCCCAAAGGATAGATGATTACAAGAAAGGACTACATTATTTTTCAAAGAGAGGATTGATTGCTCCATGAAAGCGCTAGGTTTTAGTGACATGAGTAGGTATAACCGCTTAAACGTTCTCAACCTGATTAAAAACAAAGGCCAGATCTCCCGAGCTGACCTGGTTAAACTTACCAAGCTTACTGGTCCAAGTATTTCCAGAATAATCAATGATTTGATGGAAGAGGGCTTGGTTACCGAGACAGGTATCGGCGAATCTAGTGGCGGGCGAAAACCAATCCTCCTGGAGTTTAATGCGTCAGCACGTACTGTAATCGGTCTAGATATCCGTCCAGATAAAGTTATGGGCATAGCTTGTGATTTAGCTGCTACCAGACTGAAAAAAAGGCAAACTGATTTTGCCGAGGATATTCCTACAGAGCGTAAGTTGAATTTAGCTTTAAACATGGCTCAAGAATTATATCTGGAAGCTGAAAAAATCGCACCGGTAATTGGCTTGGGAATTGCTGTCCCAGGGGTAGTAGACAATTTAAGGGGAATAGTGCGCTATTCAGCTCCTATGGGCTGGCGTAATGTTGATCTAAACAATTTCTTTGGTCAGGCTTTAAAAGTGCCTATCAGCGTGGATAACGTGACTCGCTGTGTGGCTTTAGGAGAAAAATGGTTTGGTAATGCCAAGGATAAGGCGGATTTTATCTACTTATATGTGGGAGAAGGAATTGGTGCTGGCATAATCGCCAAAGGGCAGTTGTACCATGGCTCTCGTTATAGCGCTGCTGAGATCGGTCATACAACTGTTGAATATAAGGGTGAAAAATGCAGATGTGGTAACCATGGCTGCTTAGAGCTGTATACTTCTCTTCGGGCCTTAAAAAATCGTCTGGAAACTATATTAGGCATCAGTATAAACTCCAAAGCTGAATTGTGGAATCTTTTACAAGATGAAAATTCTACTGCTTGGAAAGCTGTGGAAGAGACTTTGTCCTATTTGGGTACTGGCATAGCCAATATGATTAATATCTTTAACCCAGAGACTATTGTTATTGGGGGCTGGCCATTAAATACCGGTGTAAGAGGACTGGAATACCTGAAAGGAGTGGTTCAAAGCCGGGCTATGGAAGGTTTGGTGGACGGTGTGTCCATGGTTTACTCCGGGCTGGATGAAGAAGGTCCTCTGATCGGAGCTTATACTTTGATTCTGGAGAGTTTTTTCAATCCACTATTATTAAAATCGGAACAAAATTTGCCCAATAAGGGAGTTATTTAAGATGAACCAAAGGAAGGCGGCAGAGTTTGAAATCAAATTAAAAAAGGTTAGAACCTTTCTACAAAGTAAAGGTTTTGACGGAATTTGGTTAGCTGAGCCTGAAAACATAGCCTGGCTGACTTGTGGGGGCTCTAACAGGATAGATCTCACCTCCCCTTGGGGGAGCTTTGGCTTGTTAGTAACCCAAATCCGAGTTATCGCTTTTGCAGGCAATAATGAAATGGCCCGGGTAAGGCAGGAAGAGTTAAACGGCTTGGAAATAGAAACAGTTACTTTTCCCTGGTATGAGGGTTATGTAGATATTTATGTTGCCAAATACACCCAAGGATTAAGAGTTGCAGCCGATCGTTTTTCTTCTAATTTTAGCTTTTTGGGGGCTGAATTTGCGGGTTTGCGTTATCAGCTTACCCCTTGGGAAAAAGAACGCTATAGAAATTTAGCAAGGGATACTGCTGAAATATTGCGGCAAACTTGTGTGGAAATTAAACCTGGGCTTAGTGAACATAAAATTGCGGCCATGGTAGCTGGCAGGTTTAGGGAGTGTGATATAAGGCCTTATGTCTTGCTGATCGCTGCTGATGAGCGGATAGGTGGGTTTCGTCATCCTATCCCAACTAGTAAAACGGTAGAGAATTCAGTAATGATTTCAGTCTGTGGAGAGCGGAGTGGATTGGTAGTATCACAAACCAGGTTAGTCAACTTTGGTAAGCTCTCCGACGATTTGCAAAAGCGTCATCAAGCAGTTGTAACAATTGAAGCAGAAATGTTTGCTCAGACTTACGAGGGTAATGAGCTAAAAGAGGTATTTTTAAAGGCGGTACAGACCTACGAAAGTCTTGGATATGGGGAGGAGTGGAAACTGCATCACCAAGGAGGACCTACCGGGTATAAAGGCCGGGAAGATGTGGTTAAGCCAAGTCATAAGGGTAAAGTTTTACTGGATCAGGCTTTTGCCTGGAACCCAAGTATTTCTGGTACCAAAGGAGAAGATACGATTATTGCAGGTCTTTCCCAACCCGAAATTCTTGGGCAGATCCCTGACTGGCCTTACTTAGAAGTGAAAGTTGGAGAACAAGTTTATAAAAGGCCGGATATTTTGGTGAGAAATAAATATAGTTAGTTTTAAATGATTGTCCTAATTCATATTATTAATAAATCGAGGTGAAAAATGAAGAAACTTATAATTGGCTTTGTTTCCATGGCCCAGCCTTATAATACAGATAAGGAACTGGCCGCAAAAATGTACAAATTAGCGAAAAATAAAATGTCAGAACTAATAAATGTGGAAGTAGTCAGTCCGGAAGGGTTAATAATTTCTATGGAAGATGCCCAGGCAGCTGTCGAGCTGCTTAAAGCTAACCCTGTAGATTTGCTTATAGTGCAAAATGGTACTTTCTCTTCAGGACAGGCGTTTATGCACTTGGTTCAAAACTTTTCTGGTTTTATTGTTCTTTGGGCTATGCCTGAGCCTCCTTATAATGGACCTTTAAAATTTAATTCTTTATGTGGCATTAACTTAAATGCCAGCTTGCTTTCTAACATGGAAAGACAGTACAAGTATTTTTACGCTTCGCCTGAGAATTCGGAATTTTGGCTTGATTTTGCCAAATGGCTAAAAGTTTTTAGTTTTGTTAAAAGGCTAAAGGAAGTAAGAATAGGCTTATTTGGTAGTAGGACACCTGGTTTTTATACTTTTGGATTAAATGAATTGTCCGTGCGTAAGATTATTGGCCCCGAGATTTACCACATCGATCTGGATGAGTTGTTCCGAGAAGCCGGGAAGGTAACCCAGGCAGAGATTAATGAGTTTTTTGCCGAGATAAACCGTATTGTTTGCAACTGCCAGGAAATAGTCCAGGAAAAGAGTTTGAAGTTTGCTAAAACTTATGAGGCTTTTAAAAAACTAATAGAACGGTATAAGTTGGATGCTGTAGCAGTAAAATGTTGGCCGGAATTTATCACCGACTATGGCTTGGCGGTCTGTTCTACGATGGCTAAACTGGTCGACGATGGGATCATGGCAGGCTGTGAGGGCGACATTTTAGGAACTATTACCTCCCTGGCCCAGTATGAACTGAGTGGCAAGGTTCCTTTTATTGCTGATCTGGTAGACGTGGATTTTACTGCCAATACCGGTACCATGTGGCATTGTGGATGTGCCCCCTATAAACTGGCCCATCCGGAGTGTCCCATAAAGCTTGGTCAGGAGTTTGGTATTGGAGGGTTGACAGCAGAATTTGCTATGCAACCGGGTAAAGTTACTATAGCAAGACTAAGCCATAACCTAGGTAAATACCGGCTTTTAATAACTGCAGGTGAGGCTGTTGACACAGTACAAACTCCAAGCGGAACAGCAGCCATAGTAAGGTTTGACTGCAATGCCAAAAAACTTCTAGACACGATTATTTATGGTGGTTATGAGCATCATTTAGGCATGGTTTACGCTGATATTAAACAAGAATTAGTAATCCTTGGTCAGTTGCTAAACCTTGAAACGGTAGTGCTATAAAGACTTTATTACTTAAGTGATGTAAGAAAGGAGAAACCATGAAGATTACTGATCTTAGAGCAAGCTTGCTAAAACACCCGTTACCCGGCGAATTTCATCCCACCTGGGGTACAGGCCTTGTTTTGACCGAACTGCCAATGACCCTTATTCAGCTAGAAACCGAAGAGGGGATTACAGGTTATGGTGCTTTACCGGCTAACAGTTTGGAAGGAGTTGTAGGTGTTAACGTCTTTATAAGGAACAGCCTTATCGGCAAGGATCTCTTTAATACGGAAGAGATCGGCAAGGTGCTTCGCAATGCTAGCTTACGTATGACCTGGCCTTGGGGGGTGGAGATGGCTGTTTGGGACGCTATTGGGAAAGCTTGCGGGCAGCCGGTATATAAATTTTGGGGCGGTTATCAGGACAAAATCAAAATCTATGCCAGCCTTGGTGAAGTAAGGTCAGCCGAAGAACGGGCAGAAGATGCTTTGAGGCTTAAAGAGCAAGGCTTTGCAGGTATAAAACTACGTTTTAGAAATGATGATCCTAAAGAGGACTTGAAAGTAGTAGAAGCTGTGCTTAAGGCTGTTGGGGACAGTATGGCTATTATGGTTGATGCCAACCAGGCCGATGCTTTACCAGGTTCTAGTGCTTTTAGAGAATGGGACTACGCAACAGCTATACGGGTTGGACGGGAGCTCCAGCAAATGGGTGTCCTTTGGTTGGAAGAACCCCTACCCCGTTTTGAACTTAAAGGCTTACAAAAACTCTCCGACGAGTTGGATATTATGATTGCTGGTGGAGAAAAAAATCAAATGGTTCATGAGTTTAAAATGCTTATTGATAACGATTGTTATGACATTCTTCAGGGGGACGCCAGCTTTTCCGAAGGGATATTCCAGCTTAGAAAGATTGCAGCTTTAGCAGAAGCAAATCATAAGCTTTTTATTCCGCATACCTGGTGTAATTGTATTAGCTTGTATGCCAATTTGCAGCTAGCAGCATCTTTACCCAATTGCCCCTGGTTTGAATATCCATACGAGGAACCGGGTTGGGGTCATCCGGCTAATCACATTTTGTTTAAAGAACCCTTTAAGTTTGAAAATGGATATGTTCATGTTCCTCAGTCTCCTGGGCTTGGCTTTGAAATAGATGAAGAAAGACTGAAAAACTACATTGTACCACTACCTGAAGAATTGGAATAGCACCTGACGACATTGGACCAGCAGGCGAATATAGGGCTTTAAGGGAGGTGAGAACAGAATTAATAACTGGTTGAACAACTATTTGTTTGGCTGAAAGAGTATATATTTAAGGGGGTTTATTTATGAGAAAGAAGGTGCTTGTAGTATCGGTAGTATTGCTTTTGATTTTTAGTATCCTAGCTGGATGCGGACAACAGCCAGCAGAGCAGACTAGCGATTCAGGTGCAGACTCAGAAAATGGAGCACCGGTAGAAAAAACTAAATTAGAAATTTGGGTTTATGATGAGTTTTACAAGCAAGGAGATAATTCGCCTATAGCTCAGTCTACAAAAAAATTTCTAGAAGATAATCCTGATCTTGAAATTACCTTTATCCCCACACCTTATGGTTCAACCTCTTATCGCGACAAGTATATTCAAGCTGCCAACGGAGGCGGAGGACCTGATATTATTCTTTCAGATAATATTTGGGTCCCTCAATTAGCTGCGATGGAATTAATCCATCCGCTGACCGACAAATTAGGTGCTAAAAAAGATGAGTTTTTCCAAGGTCCAATAGATGCAGCTACATTAAACGGTGATATATACGGGGTTCCTTTTGATGCAGGGTCAATGGTGTTATTTTACAATAAAACAGCTTTTGAAAAGGCCGGTTTGGATCCAGAAAAACCACCTAAAACTTGGGATGAATTTAAAGCTGCTGCCCATGCTGTAACTAAAGACGGAACGTACGGCTATGGTTTGATGGGTGGCTGGGGTGGCTCCTTTGAATGGCTGCCTTGGCTCTGGCAAAATGGTGGTGACATTTTAGATGAAAGTGGTACCAAAGTAGCATTCAATAATGAAGCAGGAATGGAAACAACTGAATTTTTCCTTAACCTTATAACAAAAGAGGGTGTTGTTCCGGAAGCAGCTTTGGCCTGGAAGAGCTGGGACGAATTAGTTGCCGCTTTTTCAAACCAGACAATTGCTATGGTTCAAGGTATGACTGTTATGTTGCAAGGTCTGTACGCTCAGGAAAATATAGATTTTGAATGGGGAGTGGCACCTCTACCCGGTAAAGTCACGCAGGCTAATACTTTAGGCGGTGGTCATTGGGTAGTAAATAAAAACAGTAATAAGCTTGATGCGGCTTGGAGATGGATTGACTACATATCTTCCAGCGAAAATTTAGGGATGCTGGATGCTTATTCTCGTATTTCTGCTAGAAGAGATGCTGCTGAGTATCAAGAGCTTCTTAAGAATGATAAAAATTTATTGGTTTTCTTTGAAGCTCTAGAGTATTCACGTCCAAGACCTATTATCCCTGAATGGACCCAGATTGACTATGATACAATTCAACCTGCCTTTATGAGAGTTATCCATGAAGGGGCAGATATAAGGGAAGTTATGAATGAGGCTGCTGAAATCTCCAATAAGATTTTAGCCGGTGAGTAACCTTTAGCTTTCGGGTTAGGGGGTTCCCTAACCCGAAAACCATAAGAAACGGGGGAACAAGATGGCTTCAAGAGAAGACAAAATGTGGCAAGATAAGTTACCGGGATGGCGGCGAAAAGAAAATTTTTTAGGTTTCTTTTTAATAACTCCTGCGTTAATTATTTTGTTTTCGGTGATCATTTACCCTTTACTATTAAATTTGATTATGAGTTTTCAAAAAATACTTATGATGAAGCCATATCTTGGTACACCATTTACAGGATTTGATAACTACATTAATACTTTGGAAGATCCTATTTTTTGGCGGGCTTTAAGAAATACCTTTATTTGGACTGTCTCTTGCGTGGTACTTCAGATATCTTTAGGGTTAGGGGCAGCTTTATTACTAAATGCACCTATTAAAGGGAGGGGGCTGTTTAGAGGAGCTATGCTTATTCCCTGGGTAACCCCGGGCGTTGTAGCAGCTCTAACCTGGCGGTGGATGTACGATGGCCAGTTTGGGATTTTTAACCATATACTAATGAAAATTGGCTTAATAAAGCAACCTATTGTCTGGTTAGGCAATTACAGTACTGCTTTACCTGCTGTTATAGCTGAGTATTCTTGGAAAATGTTTCCCTTTGCAACAGTAATGCTTTTGGCAGCACTACAAACAATTCCTAAAGAACTTTACGAGGCTGCGGAAGTAGATGGGGCAACGGGTTGGCAAAGTTTTAGGCATATTACTTTACCAGAGATTATGCCTACTTTAAGTTTAACAACCTTACTAACCTCAATTTGGACCTTTAATAATTTTGACTCTATTTGGCTATTAACTGAAGGAGGCCCCTCTTATGCTAGTGAAACCTTAACTACCTATGTTTATAAGGCGGCTTTTCAGGCTTTTAACCTAGGTAAGGCATCTAGTATCGCTTTCATCATGTTTATGCTGCTATTTGGTTTAGTATTAATTTATGCACGGGCTTTAAGGAGGGGAAAGGAATGATGAACAGTAAGGCTAAAAAACTATTCATTGTCTATATTTTGCTTGCCTTTTTCGTCTTGATAGCAGGCTTTCCTTTTTTCTGGATGATTTCAACCTCTTTAAAATCAAATACTGAGGTAGCTACCATACCGCCTCAGATACTTCCTCCTGAGCCTGACTGGTCCTCTTATATTAAGGTATGGACGGATTCAAACTTTTTAACCTATTTTTTAAACAGTCTTAAAGTGGCCAGTATAACTACAGCTATATCGGTAGTTTTGGCCATTGCGGCTGGACTCGGGTTTGCTCGCTTTAAATTCAGGTGGAGTTCAAAATTACAAATGATTGTCTTGTTTGCCCAGCTATTTCCTTTGGTTTTATTAGTTACACCTTATTATACGATCATGAGAAATTTAAAAATCCTAAATACCCACGCTTCTTTAATCCTAGCTTATATTTCCTTTATTTTACCCTTTAGTATCTGGATGCTTACAAACTATTTCAAAGCTATTCCTCCGGAAATGGAAGAGGCGGCTATGGTAGACGGGTGTTCTAGGTTAGCTGCTCTGATCAAAGTTACTATTCCCTTGTCGGCCCCAGGGATTGTAGCTACTACTATTAACGCTTTTACTATGGCTTGGAACGAATTTTTATTTGCCCAAACTTTTATCAATTCGCCGGAGCTTCGTACCTTACCCATCGGCTTAAGATCATTTATGGGGCAGTATAACACAGAATGGAATTTGTTAATGGCCGGTGCAGTTGTAAGTACGTTACCAGTAGTTATAATTTTTATCTTTCTGCAAAAACAGCTTATTAGCGGTTTAACTGCCGGAGGGGTTAAGGGATAAGTTTTTAAGTCTTGGCTTAACGAGGAGGTTTAAGATGTTAAAGGTTGGTATTTGGGGATTAGGACTCATAGCAAAAGCCCACGTAGCTGCCTATATGGTTCTTAAAGAAAATTATCCAATTAAGTTGGTGGCAGCATGTGATACTGATGATAGAGCCTTTGCTGAAATAGCTCTAGCAAATAATGCAATTGATATCAATAAATATAATGATATAGACGAGATGCTGAAAAGTGAGAGTTTAGATATTATAGATATTTGTCTACCTACTTCACTTCATGTGGAAGCCGCTTTAAAGATGCTGCAGAACGGGTACCATGTTTTACTTGAGAAGCCTATGGGGCTAAGTAGTGCTGAAAGCTTAAAACTACTAAATGCCTCTCAAAAAACCGATAAAGTGTTTATGGTTGGTCAATGTTTAAGGTTTTACCCTGAATATCAGTATCTGAAAAGAATAATTGAGGAAAAACAATATGGACAAGTTTTAACTGCTTACTTTGAAAGGTTAAGCATGACCCCAAAAAGAAGAGGTGAAAACTGGTTACTTAATTATGAAAAAAGCGGTGGATGTTTGTTTGATGTTCATATTCATGATGTGGATATGGTGAGGTATTTATTTGGGGAACCAAAGGCAGTTTCCGCCCAGGCCAATCATGTCCTATCCAGATACGATTCAGTTAATACCAGGTTTATCTATGATGATAAACAAGTTGTAGCATTAGCGGATTGGACATTAAAACCAAGCTTTGGTTTTAAGCCGATGTTCCGGGTAAGCTTTGAGCAAGCAACTGTAATTTATGATAATTACAGTTTAAGGGTATATAAAGAAAAGGAATTTTTCACACCAACTATTGAAAAAGGAAAGGGCATCGAAAAAGAAATTGAATACTTTATAGAACTTATCACCAAGGGGCGGGAAAATACGGAAAATAGACCGGAGGATTCTTTTAAAACGATAGAGCTACTTGAGTGTATAAGGTCAAGCGCAGATGAGAATGGAAAGCTAGTACTTTGGGTCTGATGGAGGAGGTGTATCAAATAATGAAAATAGGTCTTATGATAAGTTTAAGGCACGGCAGCGATATGGATGAAAAATTTAGGAATGCAGCTGAGTTGGAACTTTCGGCTTGCCAAGTATCTTGTTACGAGGTTGAGCTTTATACAAAAGAAAACGCCGAAAGGATTATTACAGCAGCAAAAAAATATGGTATTTTAATTACTGCTTTATGGGCGGGTTGGAGCGGACCACAAGAGTGGAATTTTTATGCTGGGCCGGAAACCTTAGGAATCGTACCAAAGGCCTATCGCTTTACTAGAATGAAAGAATTATTGATGGCAAGTGATTTTGCCGAACTCTTAGGTGTAACTGATATTATCACTCATGTTGGATTTCTGCCTGAAAACCCTAACGACCCTGATTATACCGGTACTGTGGCAGCTATAAGGAACTTAGCCTTATATATGAAGAAAAAGAAACAGTATTTTTTGTTTGAAACTGGGCAGGAGACACCTACAACCTTGGTTAGAACTATTGAGGACGTGGGAACTGATAACCTAGGCGTCAATTTTGATACGGGGAATCTGGTCATGTATGGCAAAGCAAATCCCGTTGATGCCTTAGACATTTTAGGTAAATATGTGCGTAACGTTCATTGTAAGGATGGGGTTTACCCTGTTTGTGGCAAAAATTTGGGTAAAGAAGTAACCATTGGAACTGGAAAAGTAGACTTTCCAAGAATTATTGAGAAACTGAAGGCTCTTAATTATACTGGACCTCTGATTATTGAGAGGGAGCATGCAGGTGACAAAAAAATTCAAGACATTATATTAGCTCGTGATATTCTTAGGTCATTAATTTAAGCTTTAA
Source organism: Clostridia bacterium (assembly GCA_012838615.1). Taxonomy (GTDB): domain Bacteria; phylum Bacillota; class DUOV01; order DUOV01; family Zhaonellaceae; genus DUOV01. The sequence continues at coordinate 16,841 of DUOV01000221.1, forward strand.
TGCAAAAATAGGATAGGTGAGGAAAATGAATGTTTTAGCGGTTGGTTGTCACCCCGATGATTTGGAAATTGGCTGTGGGGGTACCCTTATTAAATATGTTAAAGCAGGACATAAAGTATTTATGTGCCATATAACAAACGGCGATATGGGACATAAAGTTATAAAGCCGGAAGAATTAGGCCCTATACGCATCAAAGAGGCTAAAAAAGCGGCCGAGTTGATAGGAGCTGAGCATATTACCCTTAATGTTAGTGATAACGCTGACTATCTTTTCAGTAAAGAAACAGAGGAAAAATTGATTGAGGTAATTCGTTATACCAAGCCGGATATTATAATAACCCACAATGACAAAGACTACTCAGCACAGCATGAGGCCACATGTGAAGCTGTAAAAAGCCTTAGCTTTGCTGCCACGGTTCCTCATATAATAACTAGATCTGAGCATATTTCTAATGTTCCTCCTATCTTTTATATGGATACTTTGGCTGGAACCAGGTTTATTCCAAGCGAGTATGTAGATATTACCCAAGAAATTGAGCTAAAGCTGCAAGCACTTGCCTGTCATGAAAGCCAGATTAAGTGGATGTCTGATCACGACAAAATTAATTTTCTCGATTTTGTAAAAACATGTAGCAAATTCAGAGGACTGCAGTGTGGTGTTCCATATGCGGAGGCGTTTAGGCAATATGCCGAGTGGCCTCGTTTACGCCCATACAGATTATTACCTTAAAATAAGGAGAGCTCAAAATGTTAAATCTAATTTCAACTATTAAAGACTCTTGTGTAGAAAATTATTACCCAAAAGGTTGGGATTTCTATAAAATTTTGGAATGTTGCAAACATAAGAAAGAAGATGTATTTGAAAGACAGAGCTTCTGGCATAAAGATTTTACTCCTGTCATGTGTAAAGATATGACAGCTTTTGAGGTTAAGTTTGGGCATGAAATTGCTTTAACTATTAAGGAAGCGCGTGAAAAAAAGCAGAAATTAGCAATGATTCTACCTGCAGGACCTGTGGGCATGTATAAATGGGCAGTATTTTTTCTTAAAGAATGGAAAGTATCCTGTGACCATCTCTATACCTTTAGTATGGATGAATGGAGTGACTCAGAGGGAAATGAATTGGGATTAGATTGTCCTGGCTCCTTTGGCAAAGCAATTATAGAAGCTTTTTATAAGCCCTTAGGCGAGTTAGCCCCCCCTCACCAACAGAGGTATTTTGCTACCCGTTCATGTTTGCCTACCTACGTAGAAACAATTAACAGGTTAAGAAGGGAAGGTGCACAACTGGTAACAGTTTTTGGAATTGGGAGATGTTTTCACATTGCCTTTTGGGAGCCACATTTTGCTGAAGAGTTTGAGACTGAGAGTGAGTGGAAAAAAGCTACCTATCGACTAGGAGCCAAATTAAACCCTTTAACAATAGAACAGAATGCCTTATGGTGGTTTAAAGGTTTGATACCTGCCGTACCAGCTAGGGCAAATACTATAGGTCCTGGAATATTCTTAAGTTCAGATAAGGTCATCGGTGGTTGTTATGGCACTATATCGGGAATGGCGTTGTGGACCACATTAAGATATTCCCCATCCATTTGGGTGCCATCCAGTTTCATGCCTACTATGCCGGGCAAACTCTTTTTTACAGAGGATGCAACCGATGCCCTAATTCCTGATTCTTTTTATGAGGTTGTCTGATATATAGTATTAAAAATTGGTGGCATTTAAGATATTAGCGTACACGCCTCATATAAAAAAAGGCACCCTGGTGGGTGTCTTAATTTTATGTAGTTTACTTAAACGGCTTGTCCGCTAGACATAGCTTCAGCACACTGGCGGCAAACATTCTTGCCTTTAAAAATCTGAACATCTTCAGCATTACCACAAAAGACACAGGCAGGCTCATATTTTTTCAAAATGATTTTTTCGTGGTCTACATAAATTTCTAAAGCATCTTTTTCGTCAATACCTAAAGTGCGGCGCAGCTCTATGGGAATAACAACTCTGCCCAGCTCGTCAACTTTACGTACAATACCAGTTGATTTAATCATGCTTTTTCCCCTTTCTTCAGCATTTTTCGACATGTTAACAAAATTATACCAACAGTACCATTAAAAGTCAATATGCGTTTACACATAAAAATCACCTTAATAGGAAAAACTTGACAAAAGGATGGGCAAGATTTTACTATTAATTAAAGAAATTTCGAAAATTAATTTGAAGACTTAAAAAAGGATGGGTTAGAAGTCTTAGCTAAAGCCTAAGTTTACTTTACAGACAGTACTATATTATAATATTGAAATACGGTTTGCAAAATGTATTTCGACAAAATACTACAAATTTTACAGAAAGAGAGGATCGAAATGTCTGATAAAACCTTTTATATCACAACACCTATTTACTATCCTAGTGATAAATTACATATCGGTCACGCTTTGACAACTACCATGGCAGATACTTTGGCCCGTTACAAAAAGATGCAGGGGTATGATACGTTTTTCTTGACAGGCTCTGATGAACACGGTCAAAAAATCGAGCGGCGGGCCAAAGAAGCAGGATTAATGCCTAAGGATTTTGTTGATCGTATTGTGGCAAGTTTTAAGCAGCTTTGGAGAGCTCTTGACATAAACTATAGCGATTTTATCCGAACATCTGATGAACGTCACCGGAAAGTAGTTCAGGCTTTATTTAAAAAGATCTACGATCAAGGAGATATTTACAAATCTGAGTACGAAGGTTGGTACTGTACACCTTGTGAAACCTTCTGGACTGAAAGACAGCTAAAAGAAGGCTTGTGTCCTGATTGTGGACGTCCTGTAGAACTTTTAAAAGAAGAAAGCTATTTCTTTAAAATGAGCAAATATGCTGATCGTTTAGTAGACTATATCGAGTCTCATCCTGACTTTATACAGCCAGCAACCAGAAAGAACGAAATGTTACAGTTTATTAAGCAAGGTTTGGAAGATTTGTGTGTTTCCAGAACTACTTTTAACTGGGGTATTCCGGTGCCTATTGACGAAAAACATGTGATTTATGTCTGGTTTGATGCTCTGACCAATTACATATCGGCTTTAGGGTACGGTACAGATGATCCTTCCTTGTTTGAAAAATATTGGCCCCACGCAGTTCATTTGGTAGGCAAAGATATTATGCGTTTTCATACCATAATCTGGCCCATAATACTTATGGCTGCCGGAATCGAACTGCCTAAAAAAGTATTCGGACATGGCTGGCTTTTAGTTGACGGTAGCAAGATGTCCAAATCTAAAGGGAATGTGGTAGATCCTTTAGTTTTGATTGACCAATACGGTTCCGACGCCATTCGTTACTTCCTGTTAAGGGAAATGCCTTATGGATCGGACGGCTATTATTCTGACGAAGCTTTGATTCTCAGGATTAATACTGATCTTGCCAACGATTACGGCAATCTTTTAAGTAGAACTACTTCCATGTTAAATAAGTTTTGTCAGGGTATTATTCCTGAACCCGGACAGGCTGAGCCAATAGATGAGGACCTAAAAGTTATTGCAAAAGGCCTTCCCAAACAGGTAGATGAGGCTTTAAATAACTTCGAATTTAGCGCAGCATTGGCAGCTATTTGGAAGTTGATCAATAAAGCCAATAAGTATATAGAAGAAACTGCTCCTTGGGCTTTGGCCAAAGATCCGGCCAAGGAAAAAAGGCTTCATACGGTTATGTATAATTTAGTGGAAGCTATTCGAATCAGTACAGTTTACATTACACCTTTTATGCCCAACACTCCGGCTAAGGTTTGGGCTCAGCTGGGATTGAGTGAACAGCCGGAAGTTCAAACCTGGGAAAGTATATTGGAGTGGGGCGGTACCCCTACTGGGATAAAAATCAACCGGGGGGAACCTATTTTCCCACGCATCGAGGTCAAGGAAGCAGGATCAGAGTCACCTGCTGCTGGTAAGGTTAAGGAGGAGAAAAAAGTGGAGGAAACAAAGAAAGAACACCCACAGGTTAAAGATGATAATGCTAATGTAATAAGTATAGATGATTTCGCCAAAGTTGAGCTGCGGGTGGCGGAAGTTATAGAAGCTAAAAAGGTAGAAAAAGCTGATAAACTGTTAGAACTTAAAGTGAGAATAGGAGAAGAGGAAAGAACAATCGTTGCAGGAATTGCCCTACACTATGCTCCCGAGGAACTGGTAGGTAAGAAGATTGTGGTCGTCTACAACCTAAAACCGGCTAAACTAAGAGGTATTACCTCCCAAGGGATGCTTTTAGCTGCTTCTCTGGGTGACAAGTTAAGCATACTTACTGTAGATAAGGATGTACCTAGTGGAGCAAAGGTGAAGTAAGATGCTTTTTGATACTCATGCCCACTTAAACGACGAAGCATTTACTGAAGAACTGGAAAAAGTACTGGTAAGGGCTCAAGAAGCAGGAGTAGGTAGCATTGCTAATATAGGATATGACCTGCCTTCCAGCCGCCGGGCTATAGAAATTGCCAAATTATATTCATCTTGTTACGCTGCAGTAGGTATACATCCCCATGATGCAAAGTCTGTAACTGATAAGACTTATGATGAATTGGAGAAGTTACTTCAGGAACCCAAGGTGGTGGCTGTAGGGGAAATTGGTCTGGATTATTACCGGGATCTATCCCCACGAGATAAGCAGCAGGCTGTTTTTCGTGAGCAAATTCAACTGGCCAAGGAATATAAGCTGCCTATAACCATTCATGACAGGGATGCTCACGGTGATATTTTAGAAATAATTAAAGAGGAGCAGGCCGGAGAATACGGGGGTATTCTCCACTGCTTTTCCGGCAGTTGGGAAATGGCTAAAGTGTGCATGAAGCTTGGCTTTCATATTTCTTTGGCCGGGCCTGTTACTTTTAAAAATGCTAGGAAACTGCAGGAAATTGCTTTAAAGATTCCGCTGGATTTCTTACTCCTGGAAACTGACTGCCCCTACTTGGCACCTGAGCCTTACCGGGGCAAGCGTAATGAACCGGCTTACGTGGCGGAGGTTGCTAAATTTATAGCTGATTTAAAAAATATGGAGCTAAAGGAGTTGGCTAGAATAACAACCTCCAATGCCAAAATAGTTTTTAGGTTAGAGTAAGATTAAAAGTTTGGGTAGAGGAGAGAACAAAATGCGGTTTGTTATAGCGCCTGATTCATATAAAGGAAGCTTGACTGCCGTTCAGGTAGCCGATATAATTGCCGAAGGTTTGCTGGAAGTATTTCCCCAGGCCGAGGTTTTAAAAGTGCCTGTTGCAGATGGGGGAGAAGGTACGGTAGATGCTTTTTTATGTGCTTTGGGTGGAGAAAAGCAATTCATCAAAGTGACAGGCCCTTTGGGGGAGAAGGTCAAGGCTTTTTTTGGCATTTTGCCTGATGGTACTGCTGTGATTGAGATGGCGGCAGCTTCCGGATTACCTCTTGTACCAGGGAACAAACGGAACCCTTTAATTACTACTACCTATGGTACTGGAGAATTGATTAAGGCTGCTTTGGAAAAAGGTTGCCATACAATAATAGTTGGTATTGGCGGTAGTGCTACTAATGATGGCGGTGTAGGGATGGCCCAGGCTCTAGGTATTCGCTTTTTAGATGGAAAGGGAAGGGAACTCCCCTTTGGTGGCGGCAGCCTGGCCAGACTTGCCCAAATTGATATGTCCGGTTTGGATCCTCGAATCACAAATACCACTATTATTGTAGCTTGTGATGTTGATAATCCTTTATGTGGCCCTCGGGGTGCTTCAGCAGTTTTTGGACCTCAAAAAGGGGCTTCCCCGGATACTGTTAAGGTATTGGACCAAAACTTGGCCCACTATGCAAAAGTCATTAAGGAGCAATTAGGCATTGATATTCTAAACTTGCCCGGGGCAGGGGCAGCGGGAGGTTTGGGAGCAGGCCTGGTAAGCCTTTTAGGGGCAACCTTGAAACCGGGTATTGAAATCGTCATTTCCTCTACCAAACTGGAAGAGAAAATTAAAGGGGCGAGTCTGGTAATTACCGGCGAAGGCAAAACAGATTACCAAACAGCCCACGGGAAAGCTCCGGTAGGAATTGCCAAATTAGCTAAAAAACTGGGTGTACCTGTGCTCGCTATTTCCGGAGGCTTAGGAGAAAGGTATGAGGAGGTCTATGAAGCCGGGCTGGATGCAGTCTTTAGTATAGTTCCCAGACCTGTTACCTTGGAACAGGCCTTTGCCAAAGGCCACCTTTTCCTAAAGGAAAAAGTAGTTAACATAGCACGTCTTTTAAAAGTATGGGAGAGGCAGTTTTTGTAAATTTTTTTATTGCTTCTCCCAGTTTTATGGGTTATTATTTTAAGTAAAACTAAATTTTTTAAGTTACTAGTAACTGCAGTTAAAGGAGGATACGAATGGCGAAAAAATGGAACGTATATGTAACCCGTGAAATTCCCAGACCGGCTCTTGATTTACTTGCTCAGCATTGTGAAATGGAAGTTAATCCAGAAGACAGAGTGTTGACTAAAGCAGAATTGTTAGAAAAAGTAAAAGGCAGAGACGGAATTATTTGTTTACTAACTGATCCGATAGATGCTGAAGTTTTAGACGCAGCTAAAGGCGCGAAAATGTTTGCTAACTATGCTGTGGGCTATAACAACATTGATCTTAAAGCAGCTACAGAACGTGGTATTCTTATAAGTAATACTCCTGGAGTTTTAACTGACGCAACAGCCGATATGGCTTGGGCACTTCTTTTCGCAGTTGCCAGAAGAGTAGTTGAATCCGATAAATTCATGAGAGCAGGCAAGTATGAAGGATGGGGCCCTTTACACTTCCTGGGTCAAGAAATAACAGGTAAGACTTTAGGTGTTATTGGTGGTGGAAGAATTGGTTGCGCTTTTGCCAAAAAGGCCAAAGGTTTTGAGATGAAAATAATTTATACTGATGTAGCACCCAATCCTAATTTTGAAGCTGAGACTGGCGCTAAATTTGTAGATCAGGAGACCTTGCTTAAGGAAGCGGATTTTGTTTCATTACATGTACCTCTTACACCTGAAACTACCCACTTAATCGGTGAAAAAGAGTTGAAAATGATGAAAAAATCAGCCATTCTTATCAATACGGCCCGGGGTCCGGTTGTTGATGAAAAAGCTTTAGTTAAGGCCTTACAAGAAGGTGAAATCTGGGGAGCTGGACTGGACGTATACGAAGATGAGCCTGCCATGGCACCTGGTTTAGCTGAACTTGATAACGTGGTTGTTTGCCCCCATATTGCTAGTGCAACATATGAAACCAGGACTAAAATGGGAATGATGGCTGTCGAAAATTTACTGGCCGGTCTGAGGGGAGAATTACCTCCTAACTGCTTAAATCCAGAAGTATTGAAGAAATAGAAAGGCTACATACAAAACTAGCAAAAGAACTGTTAATAAAGAGGATTAGCTTTAGTAATGAGCTATTCCTCTTTTTGTACTACAAGTAATTTATATCTTTACGTTTTTGCAAAGTTGGCGGGGGAGCAGGCAATACATAATCATTGCCTGCTTTTATAAGAGTTAGTTTATGCTCTAGACAGTTTTCGGTTTTTTTTTAAAACATATTATATTTTTAGCAATTAATAGACATGAATAGTTGACAGATTTTTTGGGATTAAACAAGGAAAATGCTTTACAATTATTCCCAGGTAATAGTTAAACTTGGAAGTGGGCAGAAATGCTTAAGCTTCAGAATGGAGACAAACCAGTTTTACAGAAACGAAATAGTTTTAGAGTCTACTTTACAAATCCTATTGAGGGAACCGGAAAAATCATTTCTGTGAACAAAAAATCTGTAACCCTGGAAAAGTGTTTTTCATTTCAGATCTTAGACTTGAGTGCTAGCGGAATAAGGATTAACACCATCCTGGATTTCCCGGTTGATAGGGAATAGTTGTAGAGTTAACTTTTGAATTTGAGAAAGAAAAGTTTGTACTGTTAGGCAAGATATTAAGAAGAGACAGACTGAAGCGTGTTGTTGAATATGGTATACAATTTCTTGGCCTTTTGTCCATAGATGAAAGGCGTTTAGTCAAATGTCTAAATTCATATCAAGTTAAAAAAATTAAAGTACAAAAAGAACAACCTCAAAAATATATTGTGCCAAATTCTCTGCTGAAGATAATAAATATATTACCTTATCCGACCTACTTAATTAATAAAGAAAGATTTCTTATTGGTGTAA